>NZ_JBQQBX010000015.1:0-196635 GCF_052245475.1 Streptomyces sp. 7N604
CCCAGACCATCACGGCCCGGAGACGGGGTATCAACATATCTGGCGTTGACTTTTGGCACGCTGTTGAGTTCTCAAGGAACGGACGCTTCCTTCAAAACCGTTTCACCGGTTTCTCCGGGCGCTTCCCTTCGTGTTCACCACTCTAGCGGATTTCCCCGGCGACTCATAATCGAGCTCTTTCGGACCGAATTTCGGCATGCCGAAATCGTTCCCGATTAGGGAGTTCCTCGTAGTGATGGCTACGCCGCTTGCGGGGATTGGCGTCTGGCCTTTCGGCCGTCGCGGCTCTGCCCGTGTCAAGCGGCTCGGGCTACGTTATGCGGTTCCGGACTGAGAGTCAAGTTGCCTTCTGGCGACGGCGACGAGGCGTATGAACCCGATACGGGCTCACAGTTGGGTCGCCGTCGATCCAGAAGCGCCAGGGGTGGACGGCGCCGTCGCCGCTCACGCCCGTGCGCGGGCCGTTGCGGATGCGGCCTGCGGCCGCGGGCTCGCCCTCGAGGACCGTCAGAAGGGCCTCCGGACCTGCGCAGATGTCGGATCCGTTGAGCGAGCGGTCGATGTCGAGGGCCGTTGCGAGCCGCGCGGGGCCCTTCGCCAGTTCGTTCTCCTTGCGCGCCGTCGGGCGCCGCTTCTGTGCCAGTTCGAGGCCTGTCCTGATTTCACCTGCCCGGAGTAGCACGGCACTCGCGTTGTCCACGGGTCCGCAGACCAGGTTCAGCGAGAACCACATGCCGTAGATGAAGTAGACGTACGCGTGTCCGGGAGGTCCGAACATCGAGGCGTTGCGTGCCGTGCGGCCCCGGTACGCATGGGAGCCGGGGTCGGTCGGGCCGTCGTATGCCTCGACCTCCGTCAGCCGCAGTTCGATCGGACCGTCGGGAGTCGTACGGACGAGGGTGCGGCCGAGGAGGTCCGGGGCAACCTCAAGGACGGGCCGGTCGAAGAAGTCGCGGGTGAGCGGCGTACGGTGCGGCATGCGCTCCGAGCGTAGTGCACGGGGTACGGGCCGGCGGCTGGCCACGGGCGTCCTCTTGCCGCGGTGAAGGCACGGAACCACCCGGGGCTGTGGGGCGTATCTACAGGTCAAGAGCGATCAAGGCGAGACACGGGCTCGCCCGGGGAGGAAGAACCATGGGCTTCAAGAAGCTGCTCGCGAGCTTGGGTGCCGGCGGTGCGTCCGTCGAGACGGTGCTGACCGAGGCGAACGTCGTGCCGGGTGGCGTCGTACAGGGTGAGGTGCGGATCCAGGGCGGGTCGGTCCCCCAGCAGATCGAGGGACTGTCCGTAGGCCTCCAGGCGCGGGTTGAGGTCGAGGGGGGTGACCAGGAGGTCAAGCAGGACATCGAGTTCACCAAGAAGCGGCTGGGCGGCGCCTTTGAGGTGCAGCCGGGTGCGGTGCACGCGGTGCAGTTCGGTCTCGAGATCCCGTGGGAGACGCCGGTCACGATGTTCCTCGGGCGTCATCTGACGGGGATGAACGTCGGTGTGACGACGGAGCTGGAGATCGCGCGGGCCGTGGACTCGGGCGACCTGGACCCCGTCAATGTGCACCCGCTGCCGGCGCAGCAGGCCATTCTGGACGCCTTCGGCGCGCTGGGCTTCGGCTTCAGGAGCGCTGACCTGGAGCGGGGGCACATCCGCGGGACGCGGCAGCGGCTGCCCTTCTACCAGGAGATCGAGTTCTTCGCCCCGCAGCAGTACCGGGGTCTGAACCAGGTCGAGCTGACCTTCGTCGCGGATGACCGGGAGATGGACGTCATCCTGGAGATGGACAAGAAGCCCGGCCTGTTCACCGAGGGCAGCGACTCGTACCGGGCGTTCACCGTCAACCTCCAGTCCTTCCAGGAGACCGACTGGGCCGCCTACCTCAACCAGTGGCTCGCCGAAGTCGGCGGGCGCCGCAACTGGTTCTAGGTTCCAGGTTCTAGGCTCGGAGCGGCAGAGATCCAAGGCGATCCATCCGGACCACCCGATCAGGAGGTTTCGACGTGACCGAGCTCAAGAGGCCGCCGCTTCCGCATGACTTCCACCCTGCGGTGCCGTCGTTCACCGTGGTGAGCGATGACGTGGCGCCGGGGGCGACGCTGGGCGATGCCCAGGTGCTCGCGGCGGGGAACACCTCCCCCCACCTCCGGTGGGAGGGGTTCCCTGCGGAGACCAAGAGCTTCGCGGTGACGTGCTTCGACCCGGACGCGCCGACCGGGAGCGGCTTCTGGCACTGGGTGCTCTTCGACATCCCGGCGACGGTCACGGAACTGCCCGCGGGCGCCGGGAGCGGCAAGTTCGAGGGGCTGCCCGAGGGGGCCGTGCACGTACGGAACGACTACGGGACGCGGGACTTCGGCGGGGCCGCTCCGCCGCCCGGGGAACTGCACCGGTACGTGTTCACGGTGTACGCCGTGGACTCGGAGAAGCTGGGCCCCGACGCGGACGCGTCACCGGCCGTCGTCGGCTTCAATCTGCGGTTCCACACGATCGCGCGGGCCCAGCTGATCGGCGAGTACGCCGCCGCCGACTGACGTCCCGGCGCCCTTTGCGGAGCCGGAACACCGGGAATTGAAACCCGTCTGCCTTGCCACACATTGCGTGGCGGGGCCGGCGGGTTTTCACGTCTTCACTCCCGCGCCCCCTCGCGTACAGGAAATTGCGTTGTTCAGACCGGTGGGCGCCGACAGAGTTGATCCCGGCCCGCCACGGGGGTGGGAGGCCCCGCCGCGGAGCGGCGGATCAACGACTGCCGGGAGGTGGGCCGGGATGCGCGAGACGCTGGTGCTCAACGCGAGCTTCGAGCCGCTGTCGACGGTGTCGCTGCGGCGTGCTGTGGTGCTGGTCATGCAGGACAAGGCGGTCGTCGAGCAGGCCCACCCCGGGCTGCGTATCCGTGCGGCGGCAGTGGATGTTCCGGTGCCGCAGGTGATCAGGCTCTGCCGGTACGTACGGGTGCCGTTCCGAAGACAGGCGCCGTGGTCGCGGCGCGGTGTGCTGGTACGGGACCGGCACCGGTGCGCGTACTGCGGGCGCCGGGCGACGACCGTGGACCACCTGGTGCCGCGTTCGCACGGTGGTCGGGACACGTGGCTGAATACGGTCGCTGCCTGCGCTGAGGACAATCACCGCAAGGCGGACCGTACTCCGGAGCAGGCGGGGATGCGGCTGCTGCGCAAGCCGTTCGAGCCGACGCCCGCTGATGCGCTGGTGCTGGCGCTCGGTGGGTCGGGCCAGGAGGCGCTGCCGGAGTGGCTGGCGCGGCCCGGTGACCGCGTTCCGGCCTGAGACGCCTGAGAGGGGCTTGCTGACGGGCCCGTGGCCGTTCTGCTGACGGGTCGTCCATCTGCTGCTCAGGTGAGGAGCAGATGGACGATCGCGGTGATGCCGACCGCGACGATGACGGCGCGCAGCGCGGTGGGCGGGAGGCGTCGGCCGACGGTGGCGCCGAGCACGCCGCCGAGTGCGGAGCCCCCTGCGATGAGCAGGACGGCGATCCAGTCGAAGTCGGCGACGAAGAGGAAGAAGAGGGCCGCGACGCCGTTGACGAGGGCGGCGAGGACGTTCTTGACGGCGTTGGTCCGCTGGAGGTCCTCGTCGAGCAGCAGGCCCATCAGAGAGAGATAGAGGATTCCCTGAGCCGCGCCGAAGTAGCCGCCGTACGCGCTGGCGAGGAGCAGTCCGCCCAGGAGTACGGGTCCGCCGTCGTGCCGGGCTCCGGTGCCGTTGCGCTCGCGATGGCGCTGGACGGCCCGGGACAGCCAGGGCTGGAGGGCCACCAGCACCACGGCCAGGCCGACGAGGACCGGCACGATGCTGTCGAAGGCCTCGGAGGGCAGGGCGATCAGCAGGGCCGCCCCGGCGAGTCCGCCGATGAGAGCGGTGGTGCCGAAGCGCAGGACGCGGCGGCGCTGGCCGGCGAGTTCACGGCGGTAGCCGATGGCACCGCTGATCGAGCCGGGGACCAGACCGAGGCTGTTGGAGACGTTCGCGGTGATGGGCGGCAGCCCCACGGCGAGCAGCACCGGGAAGGTGATCAAGGTGCCGGAGCCGACGACGGTGTTGATGGTGCCGGCTCCGATGCCCGCCGCGAAGACGGCCAATGCCTCCCACGTGCCCACGCTGCCCCTTCCGGTGATCTGTGCCTACAGCACCGATCATGCCGGACGCGGCCGGGCGCCGGTCGGTCCGTCAGTCGAGCGGGGGCTGCTCGCGGCGCGGGGCGGGGGGCTTGGGGGCCGCGGAGCCCGGTACGGAGCCGCCGCCACCGGCCATCGGGCCGAAGTTGCCGATCGCGCCGCTGAGCCCCTTGAGCGCGTCGCCGATCTCGCTGGGGACGATCCAGAGCTTGTTGGCGTCGCCTTCCGCGATCTTCGGGAGCATCTGCAGGTACTGGTAGGACAGCAGCTTCTGGTCCGGGTCTCCGGCGTGGATGGACTCGAAGACCGTACGGATCGCCTGGGCCTCGCCCTCGGCGCGCAGGGCGGCCGCCCTGGCCTCACCCTCGGCCCGGAGGATCGCCGACTGCTTCTCGCCTTCCGCGGTGAGGATCTGCGACTGCCGGATGCCTTCCGCGGTGAGGATCGCGGCGCGCTTGTCCCGGTCGGCGCGCATCTGCTTCTCCATCGAGTCCTGGATGGAGGTGGGGGGCTCGATGGCCTTGAGCTCGACGCGGTTGACGCGGATGCCCCACTTGCCGGTGGCCTCGTCGAGGACTCCGCGGAGGGCTGCGTTGATCTCCTCGCGCGAGGTGAGGGTCCGCTCGAGGTCCATGCCGCCGATGATGTTGCGCAGGGTCGTGACCGTGAGCTGCTCGATCGCCTGGATGTAACTGGCGACTTCGTAGGTGGCGGCCCGGGCGTCGGTCACCTGGTAATAGATGACGGTGTCGATGTTGACGACCAGGTTGTCCTGGGTGATGACGGGTTGTGGCGGGAACGGGACGACCTGCTCGCGGAGGTCGATGCGGTTGCGGATCGAGTCGATGAACGGGACGACGATGTTGAGGCCCGCGTTGAGGGTTCGGGTGTAGCGGCCGAAGCGCTCCACGATGGCGGCGCTGGCCTGGGGGATGACCTGCACCGTCTTCATGAGTGCGATGAAGACGAGCACCACCAGGATGATCAGGACGATGATGATCGGTTCCATGGATGCTCCCCGTTACCCCTTCGGTTGCTTGATGATCGAGTCTGGCAGAGCGCGGCCCGTCTCGGGCGGAATCCAGCCACCTGACGAGCCGTCATGCGCGGCTGAGGGCCATCACATCACGACGGCTGTCGCCCCGTCGATGTCGACGACATCGACCTGCTGGCCCACCTCGCACACCTGGTCCGCGTCGAGCGTGCGCGCCGACCAGACCTCCCCGGCGAGCTTGATCCGGCCCCCGCTGCCGTCGACCCGCTCGAGCACGACGGCCTGACGCCCTTTCAACGCATCGATACCGCTGGCCAGTTGCGGCCGCTGGCTGCGGTGCCGGGCCGCGACCGGGCGTACGACGGCGATCAGTGCGACCGATACGCCGGCGAACACGAGCACTTGCGTGACCGTCCCGGCGCCCAGCGCGGCGGTCACGGCGCCCGCCACGGCTCCGACCGCGAACATCCCGAATTCGGGCATCGCGGTGAGTACGAGAGGTATGCCAAGCCCGACGGCGGCGATCAGCCACCACACCCATGGATCCACGCGCTCATGGTAGGCGTGATGCCCTCATCGCCGACAGTGGCCGACAGGACAGAGTCGATCAGGGCAGTTGCCCAGTCAGGGTTGATCAGTTCGATCAGGACAGCGGCAGGCCCTGGGCGGTCCAGCGGTCGCCGTTGCGCTCGACGATCAGCGGCAGCCCGAAGCACAGCGACAGATTGCGGGAGTTGAGCGTCGACTCGACGGGACCGGCCGCGAGCACCTTGCCCTGACGGATCATCAGGACGTGGGTGAAGCCCGGCGCGATCTCCTCGACGTGGTGGGTCACCATGATCATGGAGGGCGCGTACGGGTCGCGGGCGAGCCGCCCCAGGCGCCGTACGAGATCCTCCCGGCCGCCGAGGTCGAGCCCGGCCGCCGGCTCGTCCAGCAGCAGCAGCTCCGGGTCGGTCATCATCGCGCGGGCGATCAGGGTGCGCTTGCGCTCGCCCTCGGAGAGGGTGCCGAACTTGCGGTCCAGGTAATCGTTCATGCCGAGCCGGTCGAGGAAGGCGCGGGCGCGCTCCTCGTCCACGGCCTCGTAGTTCTCGTGCCAGTGCGCGGTCATGCCGTACGCGGCGGTGAGCACGGTCTCCAGGACGGTCTGGCTCTTGGGGAGCTTGTCGGCCATGGCGATGCCCGCCATGCCGATGCGGGGGCGGAGCTCGAAGACGTCGACACTGCCGAGCTTCTCGCCGAGGATCTGAGCGGTGCCCGAGGTGGGGAAGAGATAGCTGGAGGCGATGTTGAGCAGCGTGGTCTTGCCGGCGCCGTTGGGGCCGAGGATCACCCAGCGCTCGCCCTCGGCGACCGACCAGGAAACCTGGTCCACCAGAGCCCGGCCCTCGCGGACCACGGATACGTCCACCAGCTCCAGTACATCGCTCATGAGCGCGTTGTCTCCCATGCAATCTCGGATCTCGAGT
This sequence comes from Streptomyces sp. 7N604, assembly GCF_052245475.1. Classification (NCBI taxonomy): domain Bacteria; kingdom Bacillati; phylum Actinomycetota; class Actinomycetes; order Kitasatosporales; family Streptomycetaceae; genus Streptomyces; species Streptomyces sp. 7N604. The sequence goes on from NZ_JBQQBX010000015.1 coordinate 6,594, forward strand.
GCGCCTGTGGGCGCAGCCCCGAGGGAAAACCTACGCCACCGGTCGGCGGCGTCCTTCCTTAGGCTGGTCCCATGCTCACCGAACCGCGTTCAGGGCGCCTGGCCGCCTGGGGAAATGCCCTCATTGCCGGACTCATCTCCCCTGATGAGGCGGTGCACCGGATCGTCGCGGGCGATGCCCGGCACCGGGTCGAGGGGCTCCCGGGCGAGGCGGATCCGGTCGGCCTCAGCCTGGGGCTCGGGCGGCTGCGGGCGCTCGGTGCCACGGGGCTGCGGGTGGCGCTGCCCGCGCCGGGGCATCCGCTGGGGCTGAGCGGGCCGCCGGACTTCAACGCGCGGGCGCTGGAGGCCGAGGAGGCGGTGATCGCCTCGGGCGGGCAGCCGCTGGGGCTCGTACCGGAGGTCTTCGAAGCGGGGCCGGACGGTGATCTGCACGTGGAGGTGGTGTGGCACTGCCTGCCCGTACGGGATGCGCCGCCCGCGGACGTGCCGTCGCTCGGCGAGGCCGAGCGCGAGCTGGCGGAGGCGCTGCGGGAGGCGACCGAGCTGCTGTCCCGGATGGATGTGGCGGGTTCGGGTCCGGTGGCTCAGGCGGCGCTCGAGGCGTACCGGGAGCGGGCCGCCCGCGGGCGGGAGGTGCTGGCGCCGGGCTATCCGCCGCGTGCGGTGCGGGTGCTGGAGCTGGCGCAGCGGGTCGGTGCGCTGATCGCCATCGCGCATGGTCCCGACGGGGCGGGCGGTGGCGGGCGCGAGCATGGGGCGGCGGTGAGTGCGTCGCAGATCGCGGCGCGGGCGGAGGCGCTGCGGCCGGTGGAGCGGACGGCGCGCAGGGCGCAGGTGGCGGCGTACAACGCGTATGTGGAGCACCGGGAGCGCGGCTGATCGCGCTGCGGGCCGCCGATCATGGGGCCGTCGGGGCATGGGACCGTCGGGGCATGGGACCGTCGGGGCATGGGGCGGCCGAGCATGGCAGCGGCCCCCGGGACGTCTCCCGGGGGCCGTGGGCGCTACTTGACGAGGCTGCGCGATCAGAAGTTGGCACTCTCGTTGCCGAAGGTCGGGTTCAGGACCCCAATCACGTTCGCGGAGTTGCCGGTGGCGTTGACCGGCACGTGGACCGGCGCCTGGACCTGGTTGCCCGACCCGGTGCCCGGCGAGAACACGGTCTCGCCGTAGGCGTTCGCACCGTCGGTGGCGGACGCGACGCCGGCACCCGCGGCGACGATTCCACCGGCGATCATGGTGACGACAGCGGCCTTCTTCAGGTTCTTCACGTTCTGGACCCTCCTAGCTTTGCCACGGGCCAATCGCCGCAGCACGCCATGGAGAACGGGCCACCACCGATCCGGTTGCGCCAACTGGGCGACATGCACCCGACAGTATGAATCTCGGCCCGGAACGGAATGGTCCGCCCTCAGCCGGTCACGCCGTGGCGTACCGCCCAGAGGGCCGCCTGGGTGCGGTCCGCGAGGTCCAGCTTCATCAGGATGTTCGAGACATGGGTCTTCACCGTTTTCTCGGACAGCACCAGCGCGCGGGCGATCTCCCGGTTGGACCGGCCGTCGGCGATCAGGGCGAGCACTTCGCGCTCCCGCTCGGTGAGCGAACTGCCCCGTCCCTGGCCGCCTGTCGCCTCCTCCTGGGAGAGCAGGGCCCAGGCCACCTCGGGCTGCAGCAGCACGTGCCCGGCGTGCACGGAGCGGATGGCACCGGCCAGCGCGTCCGGGTCGATGTCCTTGTACACGTATCCGGCGGCGCCGGCCCGGAGTGCGGGCACGACCGTGCGCTGCTCGGTGAAGCTGGTGACGACCAGCACCTTGGCGGGGCTGTCGAGGGCCCGGAGTTTGCGCAGGGCCTCGATGCCGTCGGTGCCGGGCATCTTCACGTCCATGAGGACCACGTCGGGGTGCAGCTCCTCGGCGCGCGCGACGCCTTCCGCGCCGTCGGCCGCCTCCCCCACCACCTCGATGTCGTCCTGCACCTCGAGGAACGTCCGCAGGCCCCGCCGCACGACCTGGTGGTCGTCGACGAGCAGCACGCGGATGCTGCGGCTGCCGCGGCCGGTGCCGTGAGGTTCAGCCACCGGGCACCTCCAACTCGATCACGGTGCCCTTGCCGGGCACCGATTCCACGGTCAGGCTGCCGCCGGCCCCGCTCGCCCGGTCGCGCATCGACACCAGGCCCAGGTGGCGGCCCGCGCGGCGCACCGCGGACGGGTCGAAGCCCTGGCCGTCGTCCTCGACCCGGAGCACCGCGCCCAGGCCGCCGCGTGTGAGGGACACCTCGACCGCCGCGGCGCCGGAGTGCCGCAGCGCGTTGTGCAGCGCCTCCTGGGCGACCCGCAGGACCGCTTCCTCCTGGGCCGCGGGCAGGGCCCGCACGCTCTGCGAGGCGAAGGTGACCTTGGCGGTGTGGGCACGGTCGAGGACCTGGATCTGGGTGCGGAGAGTGGCGACGAGGCCGTCCTCGTCCAGGGCCGCGGGCCGCAGCTCGACCACGGCGGCGCGCAGTTCGTCGGCCGCCTCCGCCGCGAGGTCCGCCACCTGCTGCAGCTCGCCCTGGGCCCGTACCGGGTCGCGGTCGACGAGGGCGGCCGCGGCCTGGGCGGTGAGGCGGAGCGAGAAGAGCTTCTGGGAGACGGCGTCGTGGAGCTCGTGCGCGAGCCGGGCCCGCTCCCCCGCGATGGTCAGCTCGCGGCTGCGCTCGTACAGCCGCGCGTTGGTCAGGGCTATGGCGGCGTGCTGGGCGAGGATGCCGAGCAGCGCCTGGTCCTGCTCGGTGAAGCCGCACCTGCCCCTGGGCTTGGCCGGTGGCCTGGCACACCGCTTGTTGGCCAGGAAGAGCGCGCCGAGGACCTCCTCGCCGTCGGCGACCGGCAGGCCGATGAAGTCGGAGAGCTCCGGGTGGGCGCGCGGCCAGCCCTCGAAGCGGGGGTCCTCGCGGACGTCGGCGAGCCGCTGCGGGGTGGCGTCCTGGAGCATCGCGGCCAGGATGCCGTGCTGCCGGGGCAGCGGGCCGATGGCCTTCCACTGCTCGTCGCTGACTCCGTCCACCACGAACTGGGCGAATCCGCCGTGGTCGTCGGGCACCCCGAGCGCCGCGTACTCGGCGTCCAGCAGCTCGCGCGCCGACGCCACGATCGTCTGGAGCACATCGCGTACTTCGAGGTGTCTGCTCATGGCGAGCAGCGCGGCGCTCACCGCGGCGAGGCCCGATTCGGGTACGGAGCCGGTGGTCATGGCCTCACCGTACCGGCGGGGCGACCGTGCCGGGGGCTTCGAAGGGGCTCGGCCGGGCACTGGCGGAGGCGCTGGCCGGGCGGGGCTGGGATGCCCGCGCTGCTGCACCGGTACGGGCACCCGATCCGCTACGCGTACACGGAGCGCGATCAGCAGCTGTCGGCGTACCAGACGGTGTTCGCGGTGGAGTCGCCGGACGGGGACGGCTCGGCGGAGATGCCGAGCGCGGCCAGGCCGTTCACGGCGCCGCTGGTAGCGGAGCTGGTCAGCAGGGGGTGCAGATCGCGCCGGTCACGCTGCACACGGGGGTCGCGTCGCTGGAGGCGCCCGAGCCGCCGCATCCGGAGCGCTTCGCCGTGCCCGAGTCGACGGCGTGGCTGATGAACGCGGCGCGGGTCGGTGGGGGCCGCATCGTGGCGGTGGGGACGACGGCGGTACGGGCGCTGGAGACGGCCGCCTCGCCGGCGGGGTGGTCCGGGGGTCTCGCGCTGGACGGATCTGGTGGTCACGCCCGAGCGAGGGGTGCAGGCGGTGGATGGGCTGCTGACCGGGCTGCACGAGCCGGAGGCCTCGCATCTGTTGATGCTCGAGGCGGCGGGCCGGGAGGCGCCGGCCCGTGGTTACGAGGCAGCTCTGGCGCGCCACTATCTATGGCACGAGTTCGGGGACATCCATCTCGTTCTGCCCGCTGCACCGCGCTGACCTGCTAGTTCACTGCCCGACGGCTCTCCGACCGCGCTTCGGAGGCCCCTTTCACGCCTCACAGGCTGTCCGATTTGACCCAGAAATGGCTTTTCCGCAGGTCAGGGCAGTTTTAGCGTTGTGCACGCTATGCGCTCCAGTGAATTCAACGGGTGAGACCGATGGCCGTCCGATGTGAGCCCGCCCATGTAACGCATATCACTTACGACCTCTCCTAGTGGAACCGAAAAACCGCTTTGAGCGGGGAGAAAAGGCTCTGGATCACGTTTCAGGGGTTCCCCATTCCACGATCCTGCGTAGTACGTCACACCTTTGCCAGGGCCTTTTTCCGCCGCTAAGAATTCTTCACGTCGCACGGCGCCGCAGATCGAACGCGGCGCTTTTGCCGGAACGGCGAGCGCATCTACCTCCACCGCTCGGGGGGATTCGCGCGCCTTTCACAGATCCGGCCTCTGCGGCACCGAGCGATTGGAAGAGGTCCACGTCATGCCCGTCCCCACGTTTTCCGGTTATCGCCGTCTGACCAAGACCCACAAGCTGTCGGCAGCGGGTATAGCCGCTGCAGGCGCCGCGGCCCTGGCATTCGCGGTCGTACCCGGTTCCGCCGGTGCGGAGCAGGCACCAGAGGCCTCCCAGGCGCTCTCGGCCAAGCCGGTCGCCGAGCTCAAGACCGACAGCGTCGGCAAGATCCAGAAGGACAGCGCGACGCAGAAGTCGGTCGAGGCCGCGAAGAAGGCCAAGGCCGAGGCCGAGAAGAAGAAGCTTGCCGACCTCGCGGCGAAGCAGAAGCAGGCCGCCGCGGAGATGGCCAAGAAGAAGGCCGCGTTCGCGGCCAAGGCCAAGGCCGAGGCCAAGGCGAAGGCCGACAAGGAGCGCGCCGCCAAGGAGGCCGCGAACCGGTCGGCAGCCCGTAAGGCCGCTGCGGCTGCCGCTGCGCCGAAGCAGTACCCGAACAACCTCGACGGCTGGATCCGCGAGTCGCTGGACATCATGAAGAAGCACAACATCCCGGGCTCCTACGAGGGCATCCACCGCAACATCATCCGTGAGTCCGGCGGTAACCCGAACGCCATCAACAACTGGGACATCAACGCCCAGAACGGCGTTCCGTCGATCGGCCTGCTCCAGGTGATCAAGCCGACCTTCGACGCCTACCACGTCCCGGGCACCGCGAACTCCCAGTACGACCCGGTGGCCAACATCGTCGCGGCCTGCAACTACGCTGCCGACCGCTACGGCTCCATGGACAACGTGAACTCCGCGTACTAAGAGACGCTGAGCTCCACCCCAGATCCAAAATACGCACGGGGCGGCGGCACCCCGTGAGGGTGCCGCCGCCCTGGCGGCTTTCCGGCCTCCGGCCCGGCTCGCTGCCGGGCACCCATGCGCCGGGCGCCGAGCGCCGAGCGCCGCGCCTGAAGCAAGCTACTTGCGCATGACCTCCGGCTCGTGCCGTCGCAGCAGCCGGGCCACGGCGAAGCAGCACGCGACACCGATCGCGATCAGCACGGTCATGTTGATGCTCCACTGTGCCGCCGTGTGCTCCCACACCGGGTCCAGATCGTTCGGCTTCTGCGGATCCCACGGCGCCATGAGGTGTGAGAGATCCAGCGTCGCACCGGCCGCACCCAGGGCCCAGCGGGACGGCATCAGCCAGGCGAACTGCTCCAGGCCGGGCTTGCCGAAGATCTGGAACAGCACCCCGGTGAAGACGAGCTGGACGATCGCGAACATCACCAGCAGCGGCATGGTCTTCTCCGCGGTCTTCACCAGCGACGAGATGACCAGGCCGAACATCATCGAGGTGAAGCCGATCGCGATGACCGACAGGCACAGCTCGGCGGCCGGGGAGCCGGTGATGACCAGGCCTTCCTCGGGGAGCTTCCGGGTCGAGAAGCCGATGGCGCAGATGATGACCGCCTGAAGGGAGGTGGTCACACCCAGCACGATCACCTTGGACATCAGGTACGCGGAACGGGACAGGCCGGTGGCGCGCTCCCGCTCGTAGATCACCCGTTCCTTGATCAGCTCACGGACGGAGTTGGCGGCGCCCGAGAAGCACATGCCGACGACGAGGATCATCATGATCATGCCCGCGCCGCCGTTGAAGCGGTCTCCGCCCGTCGGTGCCGCAAGACCGTGTTCCGCCGGGATGACCACGCTCACCCCGCCGAGGATGGCGGGGAGGAGCACCATCAGCCCGATGAAGCCCCGGTCCGAGGCGATCACCGAGACATAGCGCCTGACCAGCGTCCACAGCTGCGAGCCCCAGCCCTGCGGCTTCGGCGGGCGCATCTGCTGCGGCGGCGGCATGTGCACCGACTGCGGGGCCACGGCGTCGATGTCCGCCGCGTACATCTGGTAGTGCTGCGAGCCGCGCCAGCGACCCGACCAGTCGTAGTCGCGGTAGTTCTCGAACGCCGAGAAGACGTCCGCCCAGGTCGAGTAGCCGAAGAAGTTGAGCGCCTCCTCCGGCGGACCGAAGTACGCCACCGAACCGCCCGGGGCCATCACCAGCAGCTTGTCGCAGAGCGCGAGCTCGGCCACGGAGTGGGTGACCACCAGGACCGTACGGCCATCGTCGGCGAGCCCGCGCAGCAGCTGCATGACGTCGCGGTCCATGCCCGGGTCGAGGCCCGAGGTCGGCTCGTCGAGGAAGATCAGCGACGGCTTGGTCAGCAGCTCCAGGGCCACCGACACGCGCTTGCGCTGGCCGCCGGAGAGGGAAGTGACCTTTTTCTCCTTGTGGATGTCGAGCTTGAGCTCGCGCAGCACCTCGTCGATGCGGGCTTCGCGCTCGGCCTCGGTGGTGTCCGCGGGGAAGCGGAGCTTGGCCGCGTACTTGAGCGCGGTCCTTACGGTCAGCTCCTTGTGCAGGATGTCGTCCTGTGGGACCAGGCCGATGCGCTGACGCAGCTCCGCGAACTGCTTGTAGAGATTCCGGTTGTCGTAGAGAACATCGCCCTGGTCGGCGGGGCGGTAGCCGGTGAGCGCCTTCAGCAGCGTGGACTTGCCGGAGCCGGACGGGCCGATGACCGCGACGAGCGACTTCTCGGGGACGCCGAAGGAGACGTCCCTGAGGATCTGCTTGCCGCCGTCGACCGTGACGGTCAGGTGGCGGGCGGAGAAGGAGACCTCACCGGTGTCGACGAACTCCTCGAGCCGGTCGCCGACGACGCGGAAGGTCGAGTGGCCCACGCCCACGGTGTCGTTGGGGCCGATGAGCGCGGAGCCGGACTTGGGGAGCGGCTGACCGTTGACGTACGTGCCGTTGTGGCTGCCGAGGTCGCGGATCTCGAAGCGGCCGTCGGGCGTGGACTGGAACTCGGCGTGGTGGCGCGAGACTTGGAGATCGGAGACGACCAGCTCGTTGTCCAGGGCACGGCCGATGCGCATCACCCGGCCGACGGCGAACTGGTGGAAGCCGGTCGGACCGCGGTCGCCGGGGCCCTGCGGAACTCCCCCGCCATGGAGAGGGTTCACGGAGGGCTGGTGGTGGGCGCCGGCCTGGTGCGGTATGTGGGCGGCGGGGGCCTGCTGTTGCGATATGTGGGGAGTCGACGCCTGCTGTTGCGGCTGTTGCTGCTGCTGCCAGGGCGCCTGATGGGGCTGCTGATGGGCCTGCGGGGGCGGGGCCTGCGGGGCCCAGCCCGCGGGGGCCCGCTGCGGTGCCGCTTGCGGTGCCTGCTGCGGTGCGGCCATCGCGGACTGCGCGCTGGGGGCCTGGGCCGCCCCGGCGGCCGAGCCGGAACCGGCACCGGAGACGGAGCCGGAGACGGAGACGGTCAGCCGCGGGCCGTCGGTCGCGTTGCCGAGGTGGACGGCCGAGCCGGGCCCGATCTCCACCTGCTGGATGCGCCGGCCTTGCACATACGTGCCGTTGGTGCTCCCCTGGTCCTCGATCACCCAACTGCGGCCGCCCCAGTGGACGGTGGCGTGCCGCCACGAGACTCTGGCGTCCTCGACCACCAAGTCGCCCTGCGGATCACGGCCGAGCGTGTACGACCTGGACGAATCGAGCGTCCAGGTCTGTCCGTTCAATTCCAGTACGAGTTCCGGCACTCCATGCCCCATTAGTTGTCCCCCGAGTTACCCCCTGCACAGGGAGTCTAGGGATGGCGAACATCGTGAGGAACTATTTCAGGCTCAGTCGCCGAATCGAAAGCCGGGCCATGACAAGTCCGCGCCCGCGCGCTGTTGACGCATCCAAAACGGATCGGAGAGTAGCAACTGCCCACGGATAGCCATGGGTCACGAGCAATCAGGGCAACTTGCCGTAATGGGTGGGGCGCTGTGATGTGTGCGAGTCGGAGGAGGGATGCCGTCGGGGCGGTGTGCTGCTGCGCTCGGTCGACCTGCGGTGAACTGGTCGTTCATGGCGATGGCGGGCAGCGTGGGGGCGTGCTGCGGTGGGGCGGCGTCGGGCTCCACGGCGGCGGCGGCCGTGGGGCTCGCGGTGAACGGGCGGGGACCCCGGCGGCAGAGGTGGCGGTGTTCGCCGCGGAGCGCGTGGGGGCCGGGCTGCCGTCGATATCACGCCACCGGCAAGGTGCCGTACGGGGCCGGCTGCACCCGCCGGCCCCGGAAGCAGCCAGGCCGGGGCCGGCCTCCAGCCAGCCGCCTCCCACCGGCCGCTTCCGGGGGCTCCACCGGCACCCCCCACCAGGCCCCCACCGGCACCTCCACCGGCACCTCCACCGGGCGCGAAGCGCCCGGTGATTTCCCACCTACCCGCCCTTTTCAGGGCGGGTAGGTGGGAAATCCGCGCCGTAGGCGCGGGGACAGGGCGACGGGGGCGTCGCCGGGTGTACCGACGCCGCCGCACGGCCTCCCGGCGGGACCTGCGCGCGGGCGCCGCCCGCCGTCCTCCCCGCGTGCGGAGGCGCAGGTTGCGCCCATGGGGCGTGCGAGCCGGATGCCCGCCCCGGCGCCCGCCCGGCGGCCCCCGGCGGGCACCCACCGCACCCGCCGGCGTCCGCAGTGCGGGACTGGTGCGCCGGGGGCGCGCGTGTGCGGATACGGTGGAAGAACCATGAGCGCATCGCAGAAGCCGCCCCCCGTCCCGCCTGCCACCGCCATACCGGGCGACGACGTCCCCACCCTCCTCGTCAAGATCTTCGGGAAGGACCGCCCGGGCATCACGGCCGGGCTCTTCGACACCCTCGCCACGTTCTCCGTCGACGTCGTCGACATCGAGCAGGTCGTCACCCGGGGCCGGATCGTGCTGTGCGCCCTGGTCACGGCACCGGCCGCGAAGGGCGTCACCGAGGGTGAGCTGCGCGCCACGGTCCACAACTGGGCCGAGTCGCTCAAGCTGCAGGCGGAGATCATCTCCGGCCGTGGCGACAACCGCCCCCGCGGCACGGGCCGTTCGCACGTCACCGTGCTCGGGCACCCGCTGACCGCCGAGTCAACGGCCGCGATCGCCGCCCGTATCACCGAGGCGGGCGGCAACATCGACCGGATCTTCCGGCTGGCGAAGTACCCCGTGACAGCCGTGGAGTTCGAGGTCTCGGGCGCCGAGACCTCGCCCCTGCGCACCGCCCTCGCCATCGAAGCCGCCGCCCGCGGCGTGGACGTCGCCGTCGTCTCCTCGGGCCTCCAGCGCCGCGCGCAGCGTCTCGTCGTCATGGATGTGGACTCGACCCTCATCCAGGACGAGGTGATCGAACTCTTCGCCGCCCACGCGGGCGTCGAGACCGAGGTCGCCGCGGTGACCGCCGCCGCGATGCGCGGCGAGCTGGACTTCGAGCAGTCGCTCCACGCGCGCGTGGAGCTGCTCGCGGGGCTCGACGCGTCCGTGGTCGACAAGGTGCGTGCCGAGGTCCGGCTCACCCCGGGCGCCCGTACCCTCATTCGCACGCTGAAGCGCCTCGGCTATCAAGTCGGCGTCGTCTCGGGCGGTTTCACCCAGGTCACCGACGACCTCAAGGACAAGCTCGGCCTGGACTTCGCCTCCGCCAACACCCTCGAGGTGGTGGACGGGAAGCTCACCGGCCGGGTGGTCGGCGAGGTCGTGGACCGGGCGGGCAAGGCCCGGCTGCTGCGCCGGTTCGCGGCCGAGGCGGGGGTGCCGCTCGCCCAGACGGTGGCCATCGGCGACGGCGCCAACGACCTGGACATGCTGAACGCGGCAGGCCTCGGCGTGGCCTTCAACGCCAAGCCGGTCGTCCGCCAGGCCGCGCACACCGCCGTGAACGTCCCCTTCCTCGACACCGTGCTCTACCTGCTGGGCATCACGCGCGAAGAGGTCGAGGCCGCGGAGACCCACGCCGACTGAGCGCATCAACACCGCGTGGTCACCACGCGGTCACCACGCAGACACACAGAGAGCGGACACATACAGAAGGGCCCCGGCGCGGCTTCCGCGCCGGGGCCCACCGTCTCCGTGCCAGTAGTGGCCCAGCAGGGGCCGACCGTGGCCTAGTCGTGCGGCGCCCAGTACTCCAGCAGCTTCCCCACGTCGTGTTCCACGGACTTCCACGAGCCGTTGAAGCCGACCACGGCTATCGCCGCCGTCGGAAAGCCGCCCCGGCTCATGCGCGCCCGGGAGTCCCCCTCCGCCTCGCCCGCGAGGGCGTCGGCCAGCGCGTGCATGCCCGGGTTGTGCCCGACGAGCAGCAGATCCCGCACGTCGTCGGGGGTTTCGTTCACCAGCGCGATGAGCTCGCCGAGGGATGCCTCGTACAGCCGCTCCTCGTATACGGTCTTGGGCCGCTGCGGCAGCTCGTGCACGACGAGCTTCCAGGTCTCGCGGGTACGGGCTGCGGTCGAGCAGAGGGTGAGACCGGGGCTGATGCCGGTGCCTGCGAGCCAGCGGCCCGCGATCGGAGATTCCTTCCGGCCACGCTCGGCGAGCGGACGGTCGTGATCGGACACCTGCGGCCAGTCGGCCTTGGCGTGCCGGAGGAGAACGAGTCGGCGAGTCTCCGAGGTTCCTGGGTTGCTTTCCGGGGAAGTTGCAGCGACGCTCATGCGTCCCAGCTTCGCATGAAACCCGCGGCCTGGCGCGGGGTGTTGAGACCCTCTCCGTGACGGATGATCCGCGCTGCGACCCGCGCGTCCGCGCCCCGACCAGCCCGGCAGCCTCACCGGCTCACCGGCTCCGGTGGAGCAGAACCTCCTGGACCCGGTCCAGTACGTGGACGAGTCCCGGCTCGGAGCCGACCGCGGCGTGCGCGTCGGACGGGCCTGCCATGAGGAGCAGCAGCGCGGCGAAGGCGATGGCGGGGAGGGCGATGGCCCACCACGGGAGCCGCATCTCGTACGAGCCCCGCGCCGGGGTGGTCCAGCTCTGCGTACGGGCCGACATGGGGACGCCTCCGTGGGTCGGGGGGGGGCGACGCGGCCGCCTGCCACGGTCGCGTCCACCGCTCCTTCGCGGTCACCGATGAACCTACGGAGCGGGGGCGGCCGGGCCCATCCGGTGATCCACCCACTTCACCCTGACCCCGGCCCCCTAGGGGGAAGTGGTGCTGGCCCTACCCCGCCCCTGCCCGCTGCCCGCTGTCCGCTCATGGCGAGGCGATCGTCGCGACCACGCCGATGACGACGGTGACGAGGAGCATCACACCGAGGATGGTGAGCAGCTTCTTGTGGCTGTTCTGCGGGTTCGGGTCGAGCACTGGCATGCGGACCAGTCTCGCACCCTCGCCGGGTCGCCCGGCACCGCGGGTCGTGCGGCCCGGCACCGCGCCGCGGGTCGTGCGGTCCGGGCCTCTGGGCGCGTTCAGCCCCTCGCCGCCCCGCACTCGTCCTCGACGACCCGGTTGCGCCCGGCGAGGACGCCCAGCGCGATCTGCGGCACCATCAGCGCGGCCATCAGCGCGATCGGCAGCCCCCAGCCGCCGCTGTGCTGGTAGAGCACGCCGATCAGCAGCGGCCCCGGAATGGAGATCAGGTAGCCGGTGCTCTGGACGAAGGCGGACAGCCGTACCTCTCCGGTGCCGGTCCGCGTGCGCATCCCGATCAGTGTGAGGACCAGCGGGAAGGCGCAGTTGGAGACCCCGAGGAGCAGCGCCCAGGCCCACGCGCCCGCGACCGGGGCGAAGGAGAGGCCCGCGTAGCCGGTGAGGCCGCAGACGCCGAGGGCGACGGCGATCAGCCCCTGGTGACGCATGCGGGCGGCGATCTGCGGCAGCACGAAGGAGAGCGGGACGCCGAGCCCCATGGTCGTGGCGAGCAGGACCCCGGCGGTGGAGGCGGGAACTCCGGCGTCCCGGAAGATCTGCGGCAGCCAGCCCATGGTGATGTACGCCGCGGTGGCCTGGAGGCCGAAGAAACAGGCGAGCGCCCAGGCGGTGGGGCTACGGGTGATCCGGACGGCCGGGGGATCCTGCGGGCGCGGCGTGGCCGGTTCCGCGGCCGATCCCGCAGCCGATCCCGCCACCGGTTCTGCGGCCGATTCCGCGGCGGATGCCGATGCGCCGCCGCGGTCGCGCATCAGCGGCAGCCAGGGCAGTACGGCGAGCGCCGCGGGCACCGCCCAGAGCGCGAGCCCGGTGCGCCAACTGCCGCCCGCGGACTCGGCCATGGGGACCGTGACGGCCGCGGCGAGCGCGGTGCCGAGGGCCACGGCCATCGAGTAGAGGCCGGTCATCGAGCCGACCCGGTCGGGGAACCAGCGCTTGACGATCACCGGCATGAGGACGTTGCTCACGGCGATGCCCGCGAGGGCGAGCGCGCTGGCGGCGAGGAAGCCGGCCGTGCCCCCGGCCCACGGCCGTATCAGCAGTCCGCCCGCGATGGCGGCCATGCCTGCGCACACGACGGCGCCCGGGCCCCAGCGGCGCGAGAGACGGGGCGCCGCGACGCCGAACACGGCGAAGCAGAGCGGCGGCACGGAGGTCAGGAGCCCGGCGACGCTGCCGCTCATGCCGAGGCCGGCACGGACCTCTTCCAGGAGCGCGCCGAGGCTGGTGATGGCCGGGCGCAGATTGAGGGCGGCCAGGACGAGCCCGACGACCACGAGCCAGGTCAGCCGGCCGGGGACCGCCCCCGCGGCGCCGGCCGCCTCCGAGGCCGCGCTCCCTCTCGTACGGGTACGCGAGGCCGTACGGCCACGGGCGCGGGTCATCGTCTGGGTCTCGTCGTCGGCCATGGCAGCCACCATAGAATCATGGGATGATTGCCTGTCCAATCCGTTTACGATGTATCCGATGCCGCCGCATCCGACGACGCGTCCCTCGCCCTGGAGAACCATGCCGCTGACCACCACCCGCCGCTCCGCGCTGTCCGACCAGGTGATCACGGCGCTCCGGAACCAGATCACCTCGGGCGAGTGGCCGGTCGGCTCCCGGATCCCGACCGAGCCCGAACTGGTCGAGCAGCTGGGCGTGGCCAGGAACACGGTCCGTGAGGCCGTGCGCGCCCTCGCGCACAACGGCCTGCTCGACATCCGGCAGGGCTCGGGCACGTACGTCGTCGCCACCAGCGAGCTCGCCGGGGTGATGCACCGGCGCTTCGCCGACGCCGACCCGCGCCACATCGCCGAGCTGCGCAGCACCCTGGAGTCCGCCGCCGCGCGGCTGGCCGCCGAGCGCCGCACCGAGCGCGACCTCAAGCAGCTCGACGCGCTGCTGCAGCGGCGCGAGGAGGCGTGGGAGTCGGGGGACGCGGAGGCGTTCGTCACGGCCGACTCGACGCTGCACCTCGCCGTCGTGGCCGCCTCGCACAACGAGGTGATGACGGCTCTCTACGCGGATCTGGGCGATGTGCTGCGCGACTGGCTGCGCAGCGACGTCGGCCGGGAGCTGCGCCCGGAGCGGCATATGGACCACGCGCGGCTGGTGGACGCGATCAGGGCCGGGGACGCGGACACGGCGGGCGCCGAGGCGGCGAGCTACGCGCTCAAGTGCCTGAGCGGTGGTGAGTGACCCGGGCCGGAAAAACGGGCGACGCCCCGGTCCCATGAAGGGCCGGGGCGTCGCGTCGTGCGCGAGGGGTCAGGCGCCGATCGCGTGCAGGCCGCCGTCGACGTGCACGATCTCGCCGGTGGTCTTCGGGAACCAGTCCGAGAGCAGCGCAACGACGCCGCGCGCCGCCGGCTCCGGGTCGGCCAGGTCCCACTTCAGCGGGGCACGGCTGTCCCACACCTCCGCGAGCTCCTCGAAGCCCGGGATGGACTTGGCGGCCATCGACTTGATCGGGCCCGCGGAGATCAGGTTGCAGCGGATGTTCTTCTCGCCCAGGTCGCGGGCGAGGTAGCGGGAGGTGGACTCCAGCGCCGCCTTCGCCACGCCCATCCAGTCGTACTTCGGCCAGGCGACCTGCGCGTCGAAGTCCATGCCGACGACCGAGCCGCCGCGCTTCTCCATAAGGGGAAGAAGCGCCATCGTCAGCGCCTTGAGGGAGTACGCCGAGACCTCGACCGCCGTGGCGACCGACTCCCAGCCGGTGTTGAGGAAGTTGCCGCCGAGGGCGTCCTGCGGCGCGAAACCGATGGAGTGCACGACGCCGTCGAGCGAGGCGTCGGGCCCGAAGTGCTCGCTGACCTTGGCGGCCAGGCTCTCCAGGTGCTCCTTGTCCTGCACGTCCAGCTCGATGACCGGTACGGGCTTGGGCAGCCGTCTGGCGATCCGCTCGACCAGGCTCAGCCGCCCGAAGCCGGTGAGGACGACGTCGGCGCCCTCCTCCTGGGCGAGCTTGGCGACGTGGAAGGCGATCGAGGAGTCGGTGAGGACCCCGGTGACGAGGATGCGCTTGCCGGCGAGGATTCCACTCATATCGGTCAGTGACCCATGCCCAATCCGCCGTCAACCGGAATGACGGCTCCAGTGATGTACGAGGCGTCGTCCGAGGCGAGGAAGCGCACCGTGGCGGCGATCTCCTCGGGCTGCGCGTACCGGCCAAGCGGAACCTGGCCGACGATGTTCTGCCGCTGTTCGTCGGTGAGCGCCTTGGTCATATCGGTGTCGACGAATCCGGGCGCGACGACGTTGAAGGTGATGTTGCGGGAGCCGAGTTCGCGGGCGAGCGAGCGGGCGAAGCCGATCAGACCCGCCTTGGACGCGGCGTAGTTCGCCTGGCCCGCCGAGCCGAGCAGCCCGACTACGGAGGAGATCAGGACGACACGGCCCCTCTTCGCGCGCAGCATGCCCCGGTTGGCCCGCTTGACCACGCGGAACGTGCCGGTGAGGTTGGTGTCGAGGACGGCCTGGAAGTCCTCCTCGGTCATCCGCATCAGCAGCTGGTCCCGGGTGACGCCGGCGTTGGCCACCAGCACCTCGACCGGGCCGTGCCGCTCCTCGATCTCCTTGTAGGCCTGCTCGACCTGCTCGGGGTCGGTGATGTCGCACCTGACGGCCAGGAAGCCCTCTGGCGGCTCACCCGAGCGGTACGTTATGGCGACCTTGTCGCCGGAATCGGCGAAGGCGCGGGCGATGGCGAGGCCGATGCCCCGGTTTCCTCCGGTAACGAGAACCGAGCGGCTCAACAGCGATCACCCTTTCAGTAGTGGTCAGGTACCACGAAAACTATCGGTCCCCGGCCCGTTACGGAGAATCGAGGCCCGACAGGGGCATCCGACACACACTGTCGGGTCCCTACAGAAATCTCCGTGCGGTCGCCGCGGCGACAGGACATGATCGGGGGCGACGACTACGGGAGGATGCCGTGCTCCATTCCATCGACGAGTCCTTCACGGCGTTGCCGCTGCGCGCGCTCGCCGACGCGGCGCTCGCGCGAGCGCGATCGCTGGGCGCCGACCACGCCGACTTCCGCTTCGAGCGGGTGCGCAGCGCCTCATGGCGGCTGCGGGACGCCAAGCCCGCGGGCTCCTCCGACACCACGGACCTGGGGTATGCGGTGCGGGTGGTGCGCGGCGGCACATGGGGCTTCGCCTCCGGCGTGGACATGACGCCGGACGCGGCGGCGCGGGTCGCCGGGCAGGCGGTTGCCATGGCGAGGCTGTCGGCGCAGGTGATCGCGGCCGCGGGGTCGGACGAGAAGGTGGAGCTGGCGGAGGAGCCGGTGCACGCGGACCGGACGTGGGTCTCCTCGTACGAGATCAGCCCGTTCGACGTGCCGGACGCCGAGAAGAGCGGGCTGCTGACGGAGTGGAGCAGGCGGCTGCTGGCCGCCGCGGGCGTCGACCACGTGGACGCCTCGCTGCTGACCGTGCAGGAGAACAAGTTCTACGCGGACACGGCCGGCACCTCGACCACCCAGCAGCGCGTACGGCTGCACCCCCAGCTCACGGCGGTCGCAGTCGACCCGGAGAGCGGTGAGTTCGACTCGATGCGGACCATCGCCCCGCCGGTGGGGCGCGGCTGGGAGTACATGACGGGCACCGGCTGGGACTGGGACGCGGAGCTGGCGGAGATCCCTGAGCTGCTGGCCGAAAAGATGCGGGCGCCGAGCGTCGAGGCGGGCGCGTACGACCTGGTCGTCGACCCGTCGAACCTGTGGCTGACGATCCACGAGTCGATCGGCCACGCCACGGAGCTGGACCGGGCCCTGGGGTACGAGGCGGCGTACGCGGGCACGTCGTTCGCCACCTTCGACCAGCTGGGCAAGCTCAAGTACGGCTCCGAGATCATGAACGTGACCGGGGACAGGACCGCGGAGCACGGGCTCGCCACCGTCGGCTATGACGACGAGGGCGTGGCCGGCCAGTCCTGGGACCTGGTCAAGGACGGGGTGCTCGTCGGCTACCAGCTGGACCGCAGGATCGCCCGCCTCACCGGCTTCGACCGCTCCAACGGCTGCGCGTACGCCGACTCCCCCGCCCACGTCCCCGTACAGCGGATGGCGAACGTCTCGCTGCAGCCCGCGCCCGGCGGCCCGTCCACCGAGGAGCTGATCGCCGGGGTCGAGCGGGGCATCTACGTCGTCGGGGACCGCTCGTGGTCCATCGACATGCAGCGCTACAACTTCCAGTTCACCGGGCAGCGCTTCTTCCGGATCGAGAACGGCAGACTCGCGGGCCAGCTGCGCGACGTCGCCTACCAGGCCACGACCACCGACTTCTGGGGCTCGATGGCGGCGGTCGGCGGCCCGCAGACATACGTGCTGGGCGGCGCGTTCAACTGCGGCAAGGCCCAGCCGGGACAGGTCGCGGCCGTCTCGCACGGCTGCCCGTCCGCGCTGTTCCGCGGCGTCAACATTCTCAACACCACGCAGGAGGCCGGACGATGACCGCTGTGACCAAGCCGCATGAGGTCGTCGAGCGCGCCCTCGAACTGTCCCGGGCCGACGGCTGCGTGGTGATCGCCGACGAGGAGTCGACCGCCAATCTGCGCTGGGCGGGCAAT
Organism: Streptomyces sp. 7N604; assembly: GCF_052245475.1. Taxonomy (NCBI): domain Bacteria; kingdom Bacillati; phylum Actinomycetota; class Actinomycetes; order Kitasatosporales; family Streptomycetaceae; genus Streptomyces; species Streptomyces sp. 7N604. The sequence goes on from NZ_JBQQBX010000015.1 coordinate 23,787, forward strand.
GCGCTGACGACGAACGGCGTGACCCGCGGCCGTACGCTCACCGTCATCGCGACCGTCGACGGCGCGGAGGGCACCGCGGCCGGTGTCGTCTCGCGGACCGCCGTCACCGTCGACGAGCTGGAGCCGCTGGTGCGGGCCGCGGAGGCGGCAGCGCGCGACGCGGGCCCGGCCGAGGATGCCCAGCCGCTCGTCGAGGGCGTCCCCGCGTCGCCCGACTTCACGGACGCGCCCGCCGAGACCTCCTCCGAGGTCTTCTCGGCCTTCGCGCCCGCGCTCGGGGAGGCCTTCGCGCGGGCCCGCGCCGGGGGCAGGGAGCTGTACGGATTCGCCAACCACGAGCTCGTTTCCAGCTACCTCGGCACCTCGACCGGGCTGCGGCTGCGCCACGACCAGCCCAGCGGCACGCTCGAGCTGAACGCCAAGTCCCCGGACCGTACGCGCTCGGCGTGGGCGGGTCAGGCGACGCGCGACTTCAAGGACGTCGACCCGGGGGCCATGGACGCGGAGCTCGCTCAGCGGCTGGCCTGGGCGGAGCGGCGGGTGGACCTGCCCGCGGGCCGGTACGAGACGTTGCTGCCGCCGACGGCCGTGGCCGACCTGCTCGTCTACCAGATGTGGTCGTCGTCGGCGCGGGACGCCGCCGAGGGCCGTACGGTCTTCAGCAGGCCAGGCGGCGGCACGCGCGTGGGCGAGAAGCTCTCGGAGCTGCCGCTGACGCTGCGCAGCGACCCGGGCGAGCCGGGCCTGGAGTCGGCGCCCTTCGTGCTGGCGCACTCCTCGGGCGATGGGTCGTCGGTCTTCGACAACGGCCTGCCGCTCGGGACGACCGAGTGGCTGCGCGAGGGCGAGCTGCACCGGCTGCTCACCACGCGGCACACCGCGGGGCTCACCGGCCTGCCCCTGGCGCCCGCCATCGACAATCTGATCCTGGAGGCGGGCGGGGCGCGCTCGCTCGAGGAGATGGTCGCGGGTACGGAGCGCGGGCTGCTGCTGACCTGCCTCTGGTACATCCGGGAGGTCGACCCGGCGACGCTGCTGCTCACCGGGCTGACCCGGGACGGCGTCTACCTCGTGGAGAACGGCGAGGTCACCGGCGCGGTCAACAACTTCCGGTTCAACGAGTCACCAGTGGACCTGCTGTCCAGGGCCGCCGAGGCGGGCCGCACCGAGCGGACACTGCCGCGCGAGTGGAGCGACTGGTTCACCCGGGCCGCGATGCCCGCCCTGCGTATCCCGGACTTCAATATGAGCTCCGTCAGCCGGGGCGTCTGACCTCATGAATGACCAAATAGAATGCCGGTCATGACACGGCTCGGCGACTCCGTACAGCGCACCAGTGAGCTTCTGGGGCAGGACCTCTCCTCCGACAAGACCGTGGAGCAGCTGCTCTCGGAGACGAAGGCGAGGCGCTATCTCGACCTGTCGGACCTCCCGGCGAAGGAGCAGGCGGAGCTGATCGCCGCCCGCACGGTCGAGGTGCTGCCCGCGGTCGCCAAGCTGGCCGAGCGGATCGAGGAGCGCCGGGCGCAGGGCAAGGGCCTGAGCATCAAGCTCGGCATCGACCCGACCGGGGCCGATGTGCACCTCGGACATGTGGTGCCGATGATCGTCCTCAACCGCTTCCAGCGCATGGGCCACGACGTCACCCTGCTCATCGGCGACTTCACGGCCAAGATCGGCGACCCGTCGGGCCGTACGGCGGAGCGCCCGCCGCTGACCGACGAGGACATCGCCAGGAACCTCGTGGGCTACCGCGAGCAGGTCCGGCCGTTCTTCGACTTCGAGAAGGTGTCCTTCCGGCAGAACAGCGAGTGGCTGGCGCCGTACACCTTCCCCGAGCTGCTGGGCCTGCTCGCCCAGGTCCCGGCCTCGCAGCTGCTGCAGCGCGATGACTTCCGCAACCGGCTCGCGGAGGGCTCGGGCCTGACGATGTCGGAGCTGCTCTACCCGATCGCCCAGGCGCTGGACTCGGTCGCGCTGAACTGCGATGTCGAACTGGGCGGCGCGGACCAGCTGCTGAACCTGCAGATGGGCCGCAAGCTGATGGAGCTGAAGGGCCAGCAGCCGCAGCTGGTCGTCACCATGCCGCTGATCGAGGGCACGGACGGCACCGGCGCCAAGATGTCCAAGTCCAAGGGCAATTACGTGGGTCTGACCGCGTCAGCCGACGATGTCTTCGGGAAGATCATGTCCGTGCCGGACCGGCTGATGGAGCCGTACCTGAAGGCCTGGACCGAGTGGACCGACGAGGAGATCACGCTCGCGCTGGCCCGGATCGAGGACAGGTCGCTGCACCCCATGGATCTCAAGAAGGTCCTCGCGGGCGAGGTCGTGGCCGCGCTCTACGACGTGGACTCCGCGATGGCGGCCCGCGCGGCCTTCGTCGCGCAGTTCTCGAAGAAGAGCTTCACGGAGGTCGGGTCGCTGCCGTCGGTCGACGCCGCGCAGCACGGCGCGGAGAGCGTGGCGGCGGTGCTGACGAAGGTGCTGGAGTTCACCCCGAGCGCGTCGGCCGCCCGCCGGATCGCCAAGCAGAACGGCCTGAGGCTGGTCGTCGAGGCGGACGGCGGCCAGCAGGCGTTCGTGCTGGACGAGGCCGCGGCGACCCGGCCGCTCGCCGAGGCCGTGGCCCAGACCCTCGCCGGCGCCGGTCTCGCCGCCGGATCGGGCAGCGTCTACCTCAAGGCGGGGCGGAAGATCGCCGAGCTGAAGGGGCTGTAGAGGCAGCGGCGCCGCACCGCCCGGCCCGGTCTCGTACGCGGCTGACCAGCGGCGTACGGTGGAGGTGTCCGGGACCGGGCGGGACCGGCTCGAGTCGCAGGTGGTGGAGCGGATGCGGAAGCACAGCGGCCCCCAGGTCTTCCGGATCACCGGGGCGCGCGCGGGGCTGGCCGACGATGTGCGGCACCGGCAGCGGCGCTATGTCATCTCGATGACCGTCCGCACCGTGTCGTTCCTGCTGGCCGTGGCGCTGTGGAACGTCGAACGGCATGTGGCGATCGTCGCCCTTGTGCTGGGCTTCATCCTGCCGTATATCGCCGTGGTGATCGCCAACGCGGGCCGGGAGAACGCCCCTTCAGTCCCCGACTCCTTCATCGCGACGCCCACCGGGCGCATGCTGGGCTCCGGATCGGAGGACGGCTCGCACGAGCGCGTCCCGGAGACGACAGGGGCCGATGAGAACGAGCGGTCGCGTGACCAGAGCTGATTTCGCGCGGGTGTGACCGTAGTCTGCAAAGCTCAAGAAAAGCTCAGATCAATCGTGTGGATCCAGTGCACTGGCCAGGGTCCCCCGTGACATACTGCGTACGCGCTCCGCATCCCCCGTCGGAGCGACGGACCGACGCCGGGCGGCTCCCCCCGTGGCTGCCCGGCGTCGCCATGTCCGGGCCCTGTTTACTGGTGCCTGTGAACGCCGAATCGAACGCCTCGCACGCCGGATCACCGATCTGCTCGGCCAAGGGCTGCCGTGCCTCCGCGGTGTGGGTGCTGGCCTGGAACAACCCGAAGATCCACTCGCCGGAGCGCCGGAAGACCTGGCTGGCCTGCGAGGAGCACCGCGAGCACCTGTCGCAGTTCCTCGGCGTACGGGGGTTCCTGAAGGACGTCGTGCCGTTCGAGGAATGGGAGCGGAAGTCAGCCGCCGATCGCTGACATCGGGCGGTCGGGCTGCAGGAAGGACGGGTCGTCCAGACCGGAACCGGCCTTTTTGCCCCACATCGCGAGCCGCCACAGCTTCGCGATCTCCTCGTCGCCCGCGCCGGACCGCAGCGGACCGCGCAGGTCCGACTCCTCCCTGGCGAACAGGCACGTACGGACCTGGCCGTCCGCGGTGAGCCGGGTGCGGTCGCAGGCCCGGCAGAACGGGCGGGTGACGGAAGCGATGACTCCGACCCGGGCGGGGCCGCCGTCGACCAGCCAGCGCTCGGCAGGCGCGGAGCCGCGGACCTCTTCGCCCTCGGGGGTGAGGTCGAAGCGGGTGCGCAGGCTCGCCAGGATGTCCCCTGCGGTGATCATGCCGTCACGCTTCCAGCCGTGCTGGGCGTCGAGCGGCATCTGCTCGATGAAACGCAGTTCGTAGTCGTGCTCCACGGCCCAGGCGAGCAGGTCGGGGGCCTCGTCGTCGTTGAGCCCGGGCATCAGCACCGCGTTGACCTTGACCGGGGTGAGGCCGGCGGCGCGGGCCGCGTCGAGTCCGTCCAGCACGTCCTGGTGGCGCTTGCGGCGGGTCAGGGCCTGGAAGACGTCGGGCCTGAGGGTGTCCAGCGAGACGTTGACCCGGTCCAGGCCCGCGTCCTTCAGGGCCCGCGCGGTGCGCTGGAGGCCAATGCCGTTGGTGGTCAGCGACATTTTCGGCCGCGGCTCGAGGGCGGCGCACTGCTCGACGATGGAGACCAGTCCGGGGCGCAGCAGGGGCTCGCCGCCGGTGAAGCGGACCTCCGTGACACCGAGGCCGGTGGCCGCGATACGGATCAGCCGGACGATCTCGTCGTCCGTGAGCAGGTCGCTCTTGCCGAGCCACTGCAGGCCTTCCTCCGGCATGCAGTAGGTGCAGCGGAGGTTGCACCGGTCGGTGAGCGATACGCGCAGGTCTGTGGCCACGCGACCGTATGTGTCAATGAGCACTGGGCCCCTCCCCGCTCCGGCAGCAGCAGTTCTTGCGATTCCTCGAGCCTACGCGACGGCTGTGACATCAGCATCGGCCCGATGCCACAAGCAGCGGCGCGGCCGCGTCGTAGATCCCTACGAGCGGCCGCGCACGGAGGGTGACCGAGCTGCTCAGTGGGCTCCCGATCCGGTGAGGGAGCGGACCTCCAGCTCCGCGTACTTGCCCTCGTCCGGCTGCTCCTTGGACAGGACGGAGCCGAGCCAGCCGAGCAGGAAGCCCAGCGGGATCGAGATCAGGCCCGGGTTCTCCAGCGGGAACCAGTGGAAGTCCACGCCCGGGAACATCGAGGTCTCCTTGCCCGAGACGACCGGCGAGAAGAGAACCAGCAGCACGGACGAGGCGAGACCGCCGTAGATGGACCACAGCGCGCCCTGGGTGGTGAACCGCTTCCAGAACAGGCTGTAGAGGATGGTCGGCAGGTTGGCGGACGCTGCGACCGCGAAGGCGAGCGCGACGAGGCCCGCCACGTTGAGACCGCGTGCGAAGACGCCGAGGACGATCGCCACGGCCCCGATCCCGATGGCCGCCCAGCGCGCCGCCGCGACCTCCTCCTTGTCCGAGGCCTGGCCCTTGCGGATGACGTTCACGTACAGGTCGTGCGCGAAGGAGGACGAGGAGGCGAGGGTGAGTCCCGCGACGACGGCGAGGATCGTCGCGAAGGCCACCGCCGAGATCACCGCGAGCAGGATCGCGCCGCCGGTCGAGTCCGCGCCGCCGCCGATCTCCTGGGCGAGCAGCGGAGCCGCCGTGTTGCCCGCCGGGTTGGACGCGATGATCGTCTCCTGCTTGATCAGTGCGGCCGCGCCGAAGCCCAGTGCGAGGGTCATCAGGTAGAAGGCGCCGATGATGCCGATCGCCCAGTTCACGGACTTCCGGGCGGCCTTGGCCGTGGGCACGGTGTAGAAGCGGATCAGGATGTGCGGCAGGCCCGCGGTGCCGAGCACCAGCGCGATGCCGAGCGAGATGAAGTCGATCTTCGAGGTCGCGCTGACCCCGTACTTCAGGCCAGGCTCCAGGAAGGCGGCCCCCTTCCCGCTGTTCTCGGCCGCCGCCCCGAGAAGGGTGGAGATGTTGAAGTTGAACTTGAGCATCACCAGGAACGTGATGAGCAGCGTGCCCGCGATCAGCAGCACCGCCTTGACCATCTGCACCCAGGTGGTCCCCTTCATGCCGCCGATGGAGACGTAGAGGATCATCACGACGCCGACGAGGACGACGATGAGGATCTTCCCGGTCTCGCTGGTGATGCCGAGCAGCAGCGAGACCAGGGCACCGGCGCCGGCCATCTGGGCCAGCAGGTAGAAGATGGACACCACGATGGTGGAGGTGCCCGCGGCCGTACGCACCGGGCGCTGCCGCATGCGGTACGCGAGCACGTCGCCCATGGTGAACCGGCCCGAGTTGCGCAAGGGTTCGGCGACCAGCAGAAGGGCCACCAGCCAGGCGACGAGGAAGCCGATGGAGTAGAGGAAGCCGTCGTAGCCCGCGATGGCGATGGCGCCCGCGATGCCGAGGAAGGACGCCGCCGACATGTAGTCGCCGGAGATCGCGAGGCCGTTCTGGAAGCCGCTGAACTGGCGCCCACCCGCGTAGAAGTCCTCCGCTCCCTTGGTCTGGCGCCCGGCCCACACCGTGATGCCGAGGGTCGCGGCGACGAAGACCGCGAAGAGCGTGATGATGAGGCCGCGGTGCTCGCCCGCGCCCTCGGCGGCGAGCTGGATCGTCGGGCTCATGACGCGTCACCCTCCAGGCGGGACGTGGTGGCCTCGCCGCCCTCCAGGCGGGACTTGATGGCTTCGGCGCGCGGGTCGAGCTTGGCGGCGGCGTGCCGCGAGTACCACCACGCGATGAGGAAGGTGGTGGCGAACTGGGCGATGCCGAAGACGAAGGCGACGTTGATGTTGCCGAGCACCTTGGTACCCATGAAGGCGCCCGCGTAGTTGGACAGCAGGACGTACAGCAGGTACCAGACGATGAAGGCCACCGTGAGGGGGAAGGCGAAGGAGCGGTAGGTGCGGCGCAGTTCCGCGAACTCGGGGCTCGCCTGCACTTCGCGGTACGGCTCGGCGCCTGACGTTCCCTCCCCTGCGGGACTTGAGTCGGTGTACAAGGGATCTCCCGTGGATGCGGCTCGGTTGAACTCGGTTGACGGAGCTTGGTCGTTGCGGCTTGCTGCTGGGGTGAGCTTGGTCACGCACCGGGTTCGGCATCGTAGGCCCGTGTGGCGTGATCCGGCAGGGGGGTTGGTTGAACTCCACAGGATCGGTCGATCGTGACCGACACCCGCCGCTTTCCGGTTCGTTGACCCCGGTGTGAGCGATCCGTCGAACCTCCCGTCCCCCGCGCCCGCCCGCCGGCCTTATGGCATGGTGCGGCTGCCCGGTCCGGTCGCGGTTACACGGACCGAGCCGCGCATCGGGGCGGGCGAGCTCGGCAGGTGGTACGGCCCCCGGGTCCCGCTGCCGCCGCTGAGCATCGAGGCGCTGCAGCGCCCGCCTGTCGATCCGTCAGGTCGCTGAAGTCGCAGCGGACTCGACGCGTCCGCATGGGTGACGTTTTCAGCCGAACGGGCCAGGGCCAAGCGGAATCCGGGCTTTTCACCGGAATCCATTGATCAGATCACCGCATCGGCGCTAGCTTCCGTCGTCATGTACCCGTCCATGCGCACACCCGTGCGTGGACGGTCTCACGGATGATGTGGAGAACCCATGGCTCCTCTCCGGTCCAGACGCACGCGCGCGCTCGCCGTGCCGGTCGGGCTCGCGCTCACCGCCTCCCTCGGCTTCCTTCCCGGCTCCGCCACGGCCGCCGCCCCGCAGACCGCGGACGCGCCGGCCCCCACCGCCGCTGAAGCCGGGCCCGAGCTCTCGTACGTGGTGAACACCGAGACCGGCGCCGGCACGGTCGGCAAGGTGAAGAAGGCCATCGCCAAGGCAGGCGGCACGGTGGTCACCGCCCATGACCGGATCGGGGTGATCGTCGCCCACTCGACGAACCCCGACTTCGCCAAGACCATGCGCACCGCCGAGGGCGTCCAGTCGGCGGGTGCCACCCGCACCGCGCCGCTCAAGCCGGCCGGCACCACCGAGGTCGGCAAGCCCGAGAAGGTGCGGGAGCCACGCTCCGCCGCCGCCCTCGCGGCCGCCAGGGCCTCCGGCCAGGAGCCGCTCGAGTCCCTGCAGTGGGACATCGCGGCCATCAGGGCCGACAAGGCGGCGGAGGTGAACCCCGGCAGCCGGAAGGTGACGGTCGCGGTCATCGACACGGGCGTCGACGACACCCACCCGGACCTCGCGCCGAACTTCTCGGCCAAGCAGTCCGCCAACTGCGTCGGCGGCGTCGCGGACACCGGCAAGGGGGCCTGGCGGCCGTACACCGAGGACGACTACCACGGCACGCACGTGGCGGGCGAGATCGCGGCGGCCCGCAACAACGTGGGCGTCGCGGGCGTCGCGCCGGGCGTGAAGGTCTCCTCCATCAAGGTGAGCGAGGCGGAGACCAGCCTCTTCTACGCCGAGGCCGTCGTCTGTGCCTTCATGTTCGCGGCCGACCAGGGCATCGAGGTCACGAACAACAGCTATTACATCGACCCGTGGATGTTCAACTGCAAGGACGACCCCGACCAGGGAGCCATCGTCGAGGCGGTGAGCAGGGCGGCGAAGTTCGCCGGCCGTAAGGGCGCGATCCATGTCGCCTCCGCGGGCAACTCCGGCTTCGACCTGGCGGCCAAGTCGCTCACCGACACCTCGAGCCCCAACGACACGACACCCGCCGAGCGCACCGTCGACCCGTCGAAGTGCCTGGACATCCCGACCCAGCTGCCGGGCGTCGTGACGGTCTCCGCGACCGGCCCGAAGGCCCTCAAGTCGTATTACTCCAACTACGGCCTGAACCAGATCGACGTGGCAGGCCCGGGCGGGGACAAGTACCAGGTGCCCGAGGCCCCGGCCAAGGACGGCCGGATCCTGTCCACGATGCCCGGGGGCGACTACGCGTACCTGCAGGGCACCTCGATGGCGGGGCCGCACGTCGCGGGCGTCGCCGCGCTCGTCAAGAGCAAGCGGCCGGACGCGAGCCCGCAGGAGATCCAGTGGCTGCTCAAGGCCCACGCGGACAACCCCGGGTGCCCGACGGAGCCGTACGACCCGGACGGTGACGGCAAGGTCAACGCCGAGTGCACGGGCACGCAGCACATCAACAGCTTCTACGGCTTCGGCATCGTCGACGCGCTCGACGCGGTCGAGAAGTGACGCGCCCCGCACCTCCCACCTCCATTGGCACGACCTCCCACGACCGAAGTGGAGAAACCATGACGCCGCGCCCCGCAGCACGCTCGCGCCGCGCAGCCGCGATACCCGTCAGCATGGCCCTGACCACCGCGCTCGCCTTCCTCCCCGCAGCCGCGTCCGCCGCGCCGCTGGAGGACTCGGCCACCGACCCGGGCACCACCGCCGCCGCGGCGCCGGCCGCCACCGCGGACGGTGAGCAGCTCAGCTACGTCGTCAACGTCCGCCCCGGCTCCAGCACATCCCCGTCCCTGAAGAAGGCGATCGCCAAGGCCGGCGGAACGATGGTGCAGGCCTACGACCAGATCGGCGTGATCGTCGTCCACTCCGCCAACTCCGGCTTCGCCAAGGAGATCCGGAAGGTGCGCGGGGTCTCGTCCGCGGGCGCGACCCGTACGGCGCCGCTGCCCGCCCAGGGCACGACCGACACCGGCACGCCGAAGGTGCTGACCGCCGAGCAGGCCAGGGAAGCCGCCAAGCTGGCCGAGGCGGGCCAGGACCCGCTGCAGCCGCTCCAGTGGGACCTGCCCGCCATCAAGGCGGACAAGGCGCACGAGAAGTCCCTGGGCAGCCAGAAGGTCACGGTCGCCGTCATCGACACGGGCGTGGACGACACCCACCCCGACATCGCGCCCAACTTCGACCGCGCCGCATCCGTCAACTGCGTGACGGGCAAGCCGGATACGGCCGACGGCGCCTGGCGCCCGGGAGCCCAGGAGAGCCCGCACGGCACGCACGTGGCGGGCGAGATCGCGGCCGCGAAGAACGGCGTCGGCGTCACCGGCGTCGCCCCGGGCGTCAAGGTCTCCGGCATCAAGGTGTCGACCGAAGCCGGGTTCTTCTACACCGAGGCGGTCGTCTGCGGCTTCATCTGGGCCGCGGAGCACGGCGTGGACGTGACCAACAACAGCTATTACACCGACCCGTGGTACTTCAACTGCTCCGACGACCCGGACCAGAAGGCGCTGCTCGAGGCCATCACGCGGGCCACGCGGTACGCGGAGCGCAAGGGCGCGGTGAACGTCGCCGCGGCGGGCAACGAGAACTACGACCTGGCCGCCGACTCCATCACCGACCCGGTGAGCCCCAACGACACGGCGCCGGTCGAGCGCGAGATCGACCCGAGCGAGTGCCTCGACATACCGACCCAGCTGCCGGGCGTCGTCACCGTCTCCGCAACCGGCGCCAAGGGGCTGAAGTCCTCGTTCTCCAACCACGGCCTGGGCGTTATCGACATCGCAGCCCCGGGCGGCGACAGCACCCGCTACCAGCCCCCGGCCCCGCCCGCGGTCAGCGGCCAGATCCTCGGCCCGCTGCCGGGCGGCACCTACGGCTACATGGCCGGGACCTCCATGGCGTCCCCGCACGTCGCGGGCGTCGCCGCGCTCATCAGGAGCACCCACCCGAAGGCCTCCCCGGCCGTGGTCAAGGCCCTCCTGAAACTCGAGGCCGACGACCGCGCCTGCCAGGACCCGTACGACATCGACGGCGACGGCACGGCGGACGCGGTCTGTGAGGGCAGCGAGGGCGACAACGGCTTCTACGGGGCCGGGATCGCGGACGCCCTGGACGCGGTCGAGAAGTGACGTAGGCAGCGATGGGTGGGCGGTACCCTGCGCTTCTGGGGTGCCGCCCATCGCGCTGGGGGAGTTGTACGGGTGCAGGGTCTCGATGTCGTCATGACACGGCTGGCCACCACGGTCGTGAGCGCGCTGGCGAAATCGCTGCTGACGAAAAGGCCGGGGGCCGGGCTGGCGGAGAAGCCCGCGAGCCCGGGTGGGATCGGGCGCAGGCCCGCTCGCCTGAGTGAGAAGGAGACAGGTCGTCTCGTCGACTCCCTGGCCGGCCGCCTGGGCGAGGTGTGCGGGGAGGCGTGCTCGGAGGCGCCTGAGCACGAGCGGTCGGCCGCGGTGGCGGCCGTCGGCGACGTCTTCTCCGCGGCCGGTCCGCTGGATCAGGACCTGTTGCTGGAACTGGACCTGGAGCCACGCGAGTTACGGGACCACGTGCTGGCCCGTGCGGACGGCGTACGGTCCGGTGCCGCGCTCGGCGAAGCCGGGAATGCGCTCTTCGACCGCCTCCTGGACCTGTGCTGCCTTCATGTCGTGGAGTACGCATCCTCACTGCCGACGTTCCCGGCCCGGAGCCAGGTGGAGTTGGTGCGCCGTACGGCCCGTACGGAGCAGGCTGTGGAGGAGGTGCGGCGGCGTCTTGGCCCCGGCCCGGCGGGCGAGGCGGCACGGTTCGAGTCGCGCTACGCCGATGTCGTGGTGGCCACGCACAGCAGGCTGCAGCTGTTCGGAGTGACGCTGAGCGGCGCCGGAGCCGAGTGGGCGCTCGACACGGCGTACATCAGCCTCGGCGTGAACAATGAGGCCCCCGAAACGGCGTTCCGCCGTGAATTCGCGGCCCCGACGGTCCGTATCGAAGAGGCCCTCGCGGACTCCTCACGGCTACTGCTCCGCGGCCCGGCGGGCTCGGGCAAGAGCACGCTCGTGCAGTGGCTCGCGACGAACGCCGCGCGGCGCAGCTTCGGGACGCAGCTCGCCAACTGGAATGCGTGCGTACCGTTCGTCCTGCGGCTGCGGGCCCTGGGCGGCCGGGATGCGCTGCCGCTCCCCCAGGACTTCCTGACGGCCATGGGCAACCCGCTCGCAGGAGCGGCCCCGGCGGGGTGGGCCGAGGATCTCCTCTCCTCGGGCCGCGCGCTCGTGCTCGTGGACGGCGTGGACGAGGTGCCGCAGCGACTGCGGAAGCGTACGGAGGACTGGCTGCGCACGATGGTCGCGGCATTCCCCGACGCACGGTACGTGGTGACCACGCGGCCGTCGACGGTCCCGGAGGACTGGCTGGCGCAGTGCGGATTCCGCGCGCGCTCACTGCTGCCCATGACGCGCGAGGACGTCCGCTCCTTCATCACCCACTGGCACGACGCGGCGCGGCAGGAGTGCGGGCCTGGCGGTGATCGGGAGACGCTCGACACGTACGAGGAGTCCCTTCTTCAGGCCGTCGGCACCCGCCGCGAACTGGGCAGGCTGTCGACCAATCCGCTGATGTGCGCCCTGCTGTGCGCGCTCAACCGCGACCGCCGGATGCATCTGCCGCGCGCCCGCAAGGAGCTGTACGACGCGGCGCTGGACATGCTGCTCGTACGGCGTGACACGGAGCGGGAGATCGCGGGGGTCGAGGGCGTCGAGCTGACGAAGGACGAACAGACGCTGCTGCTCCAGCAGTTGGCGTACTGGCTGATCAGGAACGGCCAGGTCGAGGCCGAGTGCGGCGAGGCCATCGAAATGATCGACGAGTCGCTGACCGCGATGCCGCAGGTACGGCAGCAGGGCAGCGCGGAACAGGTCTTCCGGCACCTGCTGATCCGCAGCGGCCTGCTGCGCGAGCCGGTCCCGGGCTCGGTGGGCTTCGTGCACCGCACGTTCCAGGACCACTTGGCGGCGAAGGCGGCGGTGGAGGCGCGTGACTTCGGCTTCCTGGTGGGCAGGGCCCACGACGACCAGTGGGAGGACGTCATCCGCATGGCGGTGGGCCACGCCCGCCCGGCGGAGCGGGTACGGCTGCTGCGCGGAATCCTGAAGCGAGCGGACCGCGTGAAGCGGTTCCGAAACCGCCTGAACCTGCTGGCGGCGGCGTGCTTGGAACACGCGCCGCAGCTGGATCCGGAGGTCCGGGGGGAGGTGGAGGGACGGCTGGCTGAGCTGATCCCACCGTGGAACGACGAGGAGGCGGAGGAGCTGGCGAATGCGGGTGAGCTGGTCCTCGATCTGCTGCCCGGACCGGAGAGTGTCGAGGACGAGTGGTCCGCACGGGCCGTTGTGCGAACGGCCGCGCTGATCGGTGGAACCGCCGCCATGGCACTGATTGCCAGATTCTGCGGCGACGAGAGAGTACGAGTCGCTGTCACCCGGGCGTGGAGCCACTTCGACACCCACGCCTATTTCGACGCTGTGCTGTCCCGTGCAGCACTGCGGGATGTATTCCTTACGGTGGATTCGCAAGAGCAGTTGGAAGTCCTACCCCGACTCCCCCAAGTCAATTGCGTAACCGCATATGGTGACCTGCAACCGTTCGATCACCTCGGGAAATTCACCGAGTCTTTGCACATCATCAGGAACAAGGCAATCAGCGACCTGTCTTTCGTCCAGCGGTTCCCGGTGCTGCGCGGTCTCTCGCTGACGCAATGTCCCGAAGTTGCTGACCTCGCCCCGTTGGAAGCCACGAGCATCGAGACTCTGCATCTCCAAGGCTTGTGCCCGTGGCTGAGCTTGGATCCCCTGCGCCCGATCAGCAAACTGACCCGTCTCGACCTAAACTTCGAGGTTCCGATGAGCAGTCTGGAGTCTCTTCCGGTCGGCCCGCAGCTCACAGGCCTCGGGCTCTACACCATGGCCGAGCATGTACGGCTCCATGGCATCGAGCGCTGGCCGCATCTGAATTGGCTCACGCTCACGGGTGAAAGACAGGGCTCCCAACTGGCCCTGCTCGAGGGCATCAGCCAACTTGAACTGCTCCAGTTGTGCATCCTGCGCGATCTCGACCTGGAAGACGTCACCTCTCATCAGCGGCTCGGCACTCTATGGCTGGTGGGCTGCACGATCCCCCGTGGACTCGCGCCGCTGCAGAACCTTCCCCTGCTCGTGGACCTCTCGCTCTCCGCGTGCGAAGGGCCGGACACAGCCCCGCTCGATCTCGCGCCGCTGGCGGAAATGCCCAACTTAGTCATCTCCATCACCGGCGGGACCAAGGTCCTGAACGCCGATCTCATCCCGCCCGAGCGTCTGGTTACCCCAGGCCCCCCGCGCCGCATCAGTTCCTGACCAGCACCTTCAGCGCCGTCCGCTCGTCCATCGCCTTGTAGCCGCCCGGGACGCCCTCCACGTCGACCGTCAGGTCGAAGACGGGCGACAGGTCGATCGTCCCGTCCAAGATGTCCGGCAGCAGTTCCGGGATGTACGTACGGACCGGGGCCAAGCCGCCCCGCAGTGCGATGTTGCGGCCGAACATCACGCCCTGACACCCGCCGACGCGTCCGGGGCGGAGCGGACCATGACTCGGCCGAGTTTGGCCTGACGCGCCGTCATACCAGTTCCCCCGCACGGCGGGCAGCCCGTCAGAGCCTCTGTCAGAGGCGGGCCGTATTCTCATGGACCATGCTCGAAGACCGCACGGCAACCGCACCGTCCATCGCGCAGCAGTCCGCGCCCCCGGTGCCGCGGCCGATGCCGGTGCCGGTGCCTGAAAGCGCGCCCGTGCCCGTACGCGTGCCCGTGCCGCAGTCCGTACCGGCGGACGCGTGGCCGGAGGCGTATCCGCGGGGGTACGCCGTCGTGGACGTCGAGACGACGGGCCTCGCGCGCGACGACCGGATCGTCTCGGCGGCGGTCTACCGGCTCGACGCGCAGGGCAATGTGGAGGACCACTGGTATTCGCCGGTCAACCCGCTGCGCGACCCGGGCCCGGTCTGGATCCACGGCCTGACGAGCGATGTGCTCGCCGGCGCACCGCTCTTCCCCGAGATCGCCGACGCCCTCGCCGAGCGCCTCGATGGACGCGTGCTCGTCGCGCACAACGCCGTCTTCGACTGGTCGATGATCGCCCGTGAGTACGCCCGCGCCGACCGCACGGCCCCCGTCCGGCAGCGGCTGTGCACCATCGCCCTCGCCAAGGAGCTCCGGCTCCCCCTCCCCAACCACAAGCTGGAGTCGCTGGCCGCGCACTACGGCGTCGTGCAGCGGCAGGCCCACCACGCGCTGGACGACGCGCGCGTGCTCGCCGAGGCGTTCCGGCCGAGCCTCCATCTCGCGGCGGAGGCGGGGATGCGGCTGCCGCTGCTGGGCTGCCAGCCGCTCACCGAGTGGTCGGACGCCCCGCGCGCACACGGCCACCAGCGCTCGTACCGCCCGGGCAGCTGGCGTCCGAGCCGCCGGCGTCCCGCGTGCCCGTACCCCAACCCGGGGCGGTACGAGCCGGGCAAGCGGCTCGTCCAGGGCATGCGGGTGGCGTTCTCCGGCGACACCTCGGTCGACCGCGAGCTGCTGGAGGACCGCGCCTTCGACGCGGGGCTGCACATCGCCACCAGCGTCTCCCGGCTCACCAGCCTGCTGGTGACCAACGACCCTGACTCGGGCACCTCCAAGGCCGACAGAGCCCGCGCCTTCGGCACCCCTGTGGTCGACGAGGCGGCGTTCATGCAACTGCTCCAGGACGTGGCCCCGGCACCCTCGTCCGAGTGAACGGCGGACGACGCGCCCGCCGCCCGCTCCCCCTCCGGCGACCCGCACCCGCACCCTGTGGCGCATGGCACGATGTGAGGTTTGCGGAAACGACTATGGTCTGGCCTTCGAGGTCCACGCGCAGGGCGCGGTGCACGTCTTCGACTGCTTCGCTTGCGCCATCCACCGGATGGCCCCGATCTGCGAGCACTGCAATGTGAAGATCATCGGCCAGGGCGTGGAGGCCGAGGGCCACTTTTACTGCTGCGCCCATTGCGCCCGCGAGGAGGGGAAGGTGGGAGTCGTCGACCACGTGTGAGCAGTCCCGGCCCTCCGGCAGCTCCGGCCCTTCCGGCCCCGGCCCCGGACCCCGGCCGCAGGAGAACCCCCACCCGACATGCACCCCACGACCGAGTTGTACGGTCGTGGGGTGTACCGCTTCCTGTTGTCCCGGCAGTGGGTGATCCTCACCCTCGTTGCGCTTGCGCTCATCCCCGTGATGATCGAGCTGGGCTTCTGGCAGCTGCACCGCCACGAGCACCGCGTCGCCCGGAACGGGCAGGTCGCCCGGAGCCTCGACGCCCCGGCCGTCCCGGTCGGCAGGCTCACCTCCCCTGGCCACGAGGTGCCCGGCTCCGACACCTGGCGCACGGTCACCGCCACCGGCTCGTACGACACCGAGCACGAGGTCGTGGTCCGCCAGCGGACCGCCGCCGACGAGCAGACCATCGGCTACTACCTCGTCACCCCGCTGATCATGAAGGACGGCCGGGCGGTCCTGGTCAACCGCGGCTGGATCCCGGCCGGCGGCGATCTCACGAAGTTCCCGAAGGTGCCGGCGGCGCCCCGCGGGCAGGTCACGGTCACCGGCCGCCTCATGCCCGACGAGACGGCCGCGAACAGCGGCATCAAGGACAAGCAGGGCCTGCCGCCGCGTCAGGTCATGATGATCAACAGCAGGGAGCGGGCCGGGGTGCTCCCGCAGCCGCTCCTCGGCGGCTACGTCCAGCTCACCAAGACCTCTCCGAAGGGCCCGGCCGGCCGGCCGGAGACAGTGCCGGCGCCGGACCACAGCGGCATCGGCCCGCACATGGCGTACGCGATCCAGTGGTGGCTGTTCGCGGCCGGCGTCCCGGTCGGCTGGGTCGTCCTGGTCCGCCGCGAGCGCAAGGACCGCCTCGCCGCGCAGCGGAAGCCGGCGCAGGAAACGGCATCCGTCCCCGTCTGACCGACCCGGGCGGGCCCGGTGAACACGACCCTGTGAACACGGCCCTGTGAACACGGCCCTCGCGCCGTCCCGGACCGATAGGACACCATAAGGGCATGGATCTTGAACTGAAGGACCGGGTGTACGTCGTCACCGGGGCCACGCGCGGGCTCGGCCTCGCCGCGGCGCGCGAACTCGTCGCCGACGGGGCGAAGGTGGTGCTCAGCGGCCGCGACGAGGAGGCCGCCACGGCTGCGGCTGAGGTCCTCGGACCGAACGCGGCCGGCCTTGCCGCGAACAACGCAGACCCGAGTACGGCCGACCGCCTCATCGCGACGGCGCGCGCCCGCTTCGGCGGCTTCGACGGCATCCTGATCAGCGTCGGCGGGCCGCCGCCCGGGATGGGCGCTGACAACACGGACGAGCAGTGGCAGGCGGCCTTCGAGTCCGTCTTTCTCGGAGCGGCACGGCTTGCGCGGACGGCCGCGGCCGAGCTGCCGGAGGGCGGCGTGATCGGTTTCGTCCTCTCGGGGTCCGTCTACGAGCCGATTCCCGGGCTGACGATCTCCAACGCCCTGCGGCCGGGGCTCGCGGGCTTCGCCAAGTCCCTTTCTGTGGAGCTGGGGCCGCGGGGCATCCGGGTCATCGGACTCGTTCCGGGGCGTATTGACACGGACCGCATACGCGAGCTGGACGCGCTTTCCGGCGATCCGGACGCGGCGCGGGCGCGCAGCTCGGCCGCGATTCCGCTGCGGCGCTATGGGAGGCCGGAGGAGTTCGGGAAGGCCGCGGCGTTCTTCCTGTCGCCGGCGGCGTCGTACGTCACGGGTGTGATGCTCCAGGTCGACGGCGGCGCCCGCCACGGCTTCTGACCACCTCCGCGGTCATTCGCCCACCGGCGCACGCCGCCGCCCCCGGGCCTCCGGCCGGAACTTGGATCCCCACCCGCCCTTTCAGGGCGGGTGGGCGGGAGGGCCAGCACGGTGCGCGGCACGCGCGCCGCCGGGGCGGCGTCGGGCTAGAGGACGCGTTCTGCCGGGTGGCGGGCCGCGCGGAGGTGGAACTCCGCCGGGAGTTGGTCCAGGCCCGCCGACTCGCGCGCGTGGGTCAGGGCCTCCCCGGTCAGCCGGGCCAGTGCGTCGGCCGGCGCCGCATGCGGTTCCAGCAGGAGCGCCACGCGCGCCTCTGGCGCCGTTCGACGGCGGCCCGTCAGCAGGACGTTCGCCCTGGAGACGCCGTCCAGCGACTCCGCCTCCGCGGCCATCACACCCTCCAGCGCACGCCCCCGCAGCAGCGCCCCCGCCCCGTCCCCGCTGTCCACGAGAACCTCACCGAGGCGGTGCCGCCGCAGCTGGGCGAGGAACCACCACAGCATCAGCACGAGCAGCACGGTCAGCACCGCGAAGACGGTCGGCCACCACCAGCCGTCGTCGCGGAAGCGAGTGCGGCCCTCGTCGCCCAGCACGACGTCGTCCGGCCCCCTGAAGGGCCACCAGCCCGGGAGGTCGAACCCCCAGTGCCGCGACAGGTCGATCGAGCCGATCAGCACCGCGCCGCCCAGAGCGAAGAGCCCGAGCCCGGCCAGTGCCAGCAGTACGCGGTTGACGGTCCTGAGCATGGGTCAGGTCACCTCTTCGCCGGGCGTCGTGCGCGCACGGACAGGTCGAGCTGCCGGACCAGGCCCAGCTCCCCGATGCCGGAGGCCATCGCATCGTCCAGGTCGCGGCGCACCTCGTCGAGGTCGCGGAAGTGGGCCAGGGCGCGGGCCCTGACCCGGCGGCGGCTGACGTCGACCCGTACCGACTGCACGCCGGACACCTCCATCGCCCGGTCGCGCAGCACGAGCGCGGCCGCGGAACGGTGGAGTCCGGCCCGGACGTCAATGGCGCCCGCGACCCCCGAGGGCCGCCGCATGGTCAGCAGCCCGCGCAGTCCAGGGGAGAGCGCGAGCAGCAGCAGCCACAGCCCCAGCACCATCGCGACCGCGGCGCCGCCGATCATCCAGGGGTTGTCCAGCGGGCGCTCCGCCAGCTCGTCGGCGAGCCGGCGGCGCCATTCCATCGCGGTCCGGCCCGCCCGCACCGCGGCGACGTCGTAGAGGAGCAGCCCCAGGCCCGCGGTCGCGAGGGCCGCGACGATCCCCGCCGGGACGCGCCGCTCGGACCAGAAGCGCCGCGGCTGGCCTTCGCCGCCCCCGCCGTCGAAGTCCGCGGCCGACGCGGACTGCTCGAGGTCGGACGACCCGCCGCCCGAGGCCGGTTCGCGCTCCACCGTGGGCATCCGCTGCGTACCGCCGTCGCCGCCCTTCGCGTCCGGATCGTGGTCGCTCATGTGACCCTCCCCTGCTCCGCCGCCCGCGACTGCTCGGAGTGCAGCCGTTCCACAGATACGGACACTTCGGGCACATCCATGCCTGCCAAGGCGCGTACCCGCTCGGAGACCTCATGACGCACAGCGCCGCACCGCGCGCCGATGTCACAGGGGTAGCCCAGCTCCACCGCCACCCGCACGCGCGCCTCGGCGAACGGGGGCCGGGCGCCGCCCTGACCTGGCGCCGGCCGTACGGACACCGTCGCGTGCGGCCAGCGGCCGGCGGGCACGTGGTGCGCCTCGGGCACATCGCGCAGCGCCTCCCTGGCGGCCCGGGCGGCGATCTTCGCGACGACCCGGTCCGCGATACGCGTGGCCCCCCGCTCGCCCGCGGCCACGGGCTCCGGCTCGGGCACCGGCGCCGCCACCGTGGCGGCATCCTCGGGCACCGGCGCTCACCGCCGCCGTTCGCCGCGCTCGCGGGGGCGGAAGAAGTCGCCGAGCTCCAGGTCGCCCTCCAGCAACCGCCCGACGACGAATCCGACGGCGCCCAGCGCCGCCACCAGCAGGAAGGCGCCAAACCCGCCGAAGTACCCGGCGAAGCCCAGCGCCATGCCGGCGATCAAGCCGACCACGGCCATGCTCATCGTGCGCTCCTTCTCTTGCGCCTGTGCCGCCCGGTCCAGTCCGGTCCCCTTCGGCTTCGGCTACTGGATGCGCGGTCCCTCTTCTTCCTCTTCCTCGTCCGGCAGCTTCACATCGCTCACCGCGATGTTGACTTCCACGACGTCGAGGCCGGCCATCCGCTCGACCGCGGAGATCACGTTCTCCCGTACGGCCCGTGTGACGTCGGCGATCGAGACGCCGTAGTCGACGACGATCTCCAGGTCCAGCGCCGTCTGCACCTCGCCGACCTCGGCCCTGACTCCGCGGGTGACGGCGGGCCTCCCGCCCGGCACCCGGTCCCGCACGGCCCCGAAGGTGCGGGAGATTCCGCTGCCCAGCGCGTGGACGCCGACGACGTCGCGGGCGGCGAGCGCGCCGATCTTCTCGACCACGCCGTCGGCGATGGTGGTACGGCCTCGGATCGCGGGATCTCCTCCGCCGCGCTTGGCGCCCAGGGTCTTCCTGGGAGCCTCGCCGACGGAGGGGGGTTCGGGCGTCTCGGGCCGGTTCCGCTGTGCGGTCTCGGACATGGCCGGTCGTCCCTTCGGAGGAGAGAAGCGGCATTCCGCTCCGTTGCCCACACTAAGTGTGAATGCCCCACGCCGCTCCAGGGATGCGGCAGGCGTGGGACGGCACGCTGTGTGGAGCATCCTGGATCGTGGGGACAGCCGGGAAGGGGTGAGCACCGGTGGCCACAGAAGGATGGGCGGACGCCGTACGGCAGCAACTCGGTCTGGGCCGACTGCTGCCGCTGGGCAGCCCCGCGGACGGCGCCTGGATCACGGAGCGCGCCGCGAGCGAGGTGCTGCGGCGGGCGGCGACCCGGCTGGACGACGTACGGCTCGGCCGGCTCCGGATCGGCCTCGCGGACCCGGCGAAGGCAGCCACGCCCGCGGTCCCGCGGCCCGCGAGCGCCCTGCCGCCGGGACCGCTCCGTATCGACGCGGAATTCGCGGCATGGACGCGGCTGCCGCTGCCGGAGTCGGCGGAGCGGCTGCGCGAGATGCTGCTCGGGGCGGCGGAGCACAGCCTCGGCCTGGAGACGACGGCAGTCGATCTGCGGGTCACCGACCTGCTGGAGGTATCGCACGCCGCGGAGGGCATGCGGGAGCCGGAAGCGGCCGGGGAGGGGGCGGCGGACCGGAGCCGGGGCGCGGAGCCCGGCCCGTACGGCCACGTGGCCGACGCGGTGACCGCCGTCCCGGGCGTGACCCGGCTGGCGCCCGTGCTCGGCAGGCCCGCCCGGCCCGTGCGGATCCAGGACGAGGACGCTCCCGAACGGCGCCACGTCGAGGTGCAGTTGGCGGTCGCCGCCAGTCACCGCGCGCTGGAGGTCGCCCGCGCGGTACGGGCAGCCGTGACCGCGGCGGCGGCCGCCGACACGGCCGCGCCGGTGACGGTGGCAGTCGTCGTGACGGCGGTCGAGCAGCCGTGAATCCCGGCCAGGAGTCGCTCGCGCGGCGGCGGCAACCCGAGCCGGTCCGGACTGAGGCCGACCCGCGCCGGACCGAGGCCAACCCGGGCCGGTCCGGGGCAAGCCCGGGCCGGACTCAGGCCGGAGCCCGAGCCGGGGCCCGGGGAGAGCGGCGGCAGCGCCCTCGTCAGTCGGCCGTCAGTCGGCCGTCAGTCGGCGATGCCCGCGAGATCGCGGAGTCGCCGCGCCTGCGCGCCCCGCTCGGCCGCCCGCTGCTCCTCGTACGTGCGGTCAGCGGCACCGCGCAGCAGTGCCTTCGTCTCGATCACGGCGTCGCGCGGGGCGGCGAGCAGAGCCGCGGCCAAGTCCGCGACAGCGGCGTCGAGTTCCGAGGCGGGTACGACCAGGTTGGCGAGGCCGGTCCGCTCGGCCTCCGCGGCCTGGACGTACCGCCCGGTGACGCAGATCTCCAGCGCCCTGGCATAGCCGACGAGCCCGACGAGCGGGTGCGTGCCGGTGAGGTCCGGGACCAGTCCGAGGCTGGTCTCGCGCATGGCGAACTGCACGTCGTCGGCACAGACGCGCAGGTCACAGGCGAGCGCGAGCTGGAAGCCCGCGCCGATCGCATGTCCCTGCACCGCCGCGACGGAGATGAGGTCGTTCCGCCGCCACCAGGTGAACCCCTCCTGGTACTCGGCGATGGCCGCGTCCAGCTCCGCGTCGGAGCCGCGCGCGAGCTCGATGAACGACGGCTCGCCGTCGAAGCCCTCCGGGGTGAAAGCCTGCCGGTCGAGCCCCGCGGAGAAGGACTTGCCCTCTCCGCGCAGCACGGCCACGCGTACGCTCCCCGGCAGCAGGCGCCCCGCCTCGGCCAAAGCGCGCCACAGTGCGGGCGACTGGGCGTTGCGCTTGTCGGGGTTGGCCAGGGTCACCGTGGCGACGGTTGCCGCGTCGTCGACGGTGAGCCGTACGCCGTCCTTGTCCAGCAGGGTCATGGGTGCCTCCGGATGGGCCGCAGTCATGCGGTCGACGAGTTCGCCGTCGACCTTACTGCACAGTAACCACCCGGGCGATCACCGGATCGACCGGGTGGTACTGCCCCACTTCTGCCGGGAGGTGCCTCGTCAGGACGCAGGAGCCTTCTTTCCCCGTGTGGCTCCGCCGCGACCACGGAGGGTCACCCCGGACTCGCTCAGCATCCGGTGAACGAACCCATACGAGCGGCCGGTCTCCTCGGCCAGCGCCCGGATGCTCGCACCGGAGTCGTACTTCTTCTTCAGGTCAGCCGCGAGCTTTTCGCGCGCGGAGCCGGTCACCCGGCTGCCCTTCTTCAGAGTCTCGGCCACCCGTGCCTCCTCATGGGAAGTGCGCTCTGGACTCTCATGATCACCCCTTGAGGGCGTCCTGGCCACCCATTCGGCAAGGTCCGTGCGACAACCTTTGTCCCGCAGAGCCGCACGGACACATCTGGACGCTTCGATTCCGTACGGTCCCGGAATTCGTCACTGTGCGCAGCCGACGGCGAAGGTCCAGGTCAGCGCGGCGCCCGCGCTCCGGAGACGGGCCGGAGACGAGTCGGCGGGTGTATACATCACGAAGTCGGGACCTCGCGGCTGCGGCACGCCGAGGTACGACCCCGGCTCACTCAGATGATGGATCACGCATCGGCCGAATGATCCAGAAGAAGTGGATCAGGTGACAGGACAGAAGTGGATCAGGCAAGCGCGACGAGATCCGCGTAGTCGTCGCCCCACAGGTCCTCGACTCCGTCCGGCAGCAGAATGATGCGTTCCGGCTGGAGCGCGTCCACCGCGCCCTCGTCGTGCGTCACCAGCACGACCGCACCGCTGAAGGTGCGCAGCGCGCCGAGGATCTCCTCGCGGCTGGCCGGGTCGAGGTTGTTGGTGGGCTCGTCGAGGAGGAGCACGTTCGCGGAGGAGACCACGAGGGTCGCGAGCGCGAGCCGGGTCTTCTCACCGCCGGACAGCACACCCGCGGGCTTGTCCACGTCGTCGCCGGAGAAGAGGAACGACCCCAGCGTCTTGCGGATGTCGACCAGGTCCATGTCTGGCGCGGCGGAGCGCATGTTCTCCAGGACCGTACGGTCCGGGTCGAGGGTCTCGTGCTCCTGGGCGTAGTAGCCGAGCTTGAGGCCGTGCCCGGGCGTCACCGCGCCGGTGTCGGGCTGCTCGACCCCGGCGAGCAGCCGCAGCAGCGTCGTCTTGCCCGCGCCGTTGAGGCCGAGGATGACGACCCGGGAGCCCTTGTCGATGGCCAGGTCGACGTCGGTGAAGATCTCCAGCGAGCCGTACGACTTGGACAGACCCGCGGCGGTGAGCGGGGTCTTGCCGCACGGCGCGGGGTCGGGGAAGCGCAGCTTGGCGACCTTGTCGGACTGCCGCGCCTCCTCGAGGCCCGAGAGGAGCTTCTCGGCGCGGCGGGCCATGTTCTGGGCGGCCACGGTCTTGGTGGCCTTCGCCCGCATCTTGTCGGCCTGGGCGTTGAGGGCCGCCGCCTTCTTCTCGGCGTTGGCGCGCTCGCGCTTGCGGCGCTTCTCGTCGGCCTCGCGCTGGAGCTGGTACTGCCTCCAGCCCATGTTGTAGATGTCGATCTGCGACCGGTTGGCGTCCAGGTAGAAGACCTTGTTGACGACCGTCTCCACCAGCTGGATGTCGTGGGAGATCACGATGAAGCCGCCGCGGTAGGTCTTGAGGAAGTCCCGGAGCCAGAGGATCGAGTCGGCGTCGAGGTGGTTCGTCGGCTCGTCGAGCAGCAGGGTGTCGGAGTCCGAGAACAAGATCCTGGCCAGCTCGACGCGGCGCCGCTGGCCGCCGGAGAGGGTGTGCAGCGGCTGACCGAGGACCCGGTCGGGGAGGTTGAGGCTGGCGGCGATGGTCGCGGCCTCGGCCTCCGCGGCGTACCCGCCCTTGGTCAGGAACTCGGTCTCCAGGCGCTCGTACTTCTTCATCGCGCGCTCACGGGTGGCGCCCTGGCCGTTCGCCATCCGGTCCTCGTTCTCGCGCATCATGCGCAGCACGGTGTCCAGGCCGCGCGCGGAGAGGATGCGGTCCCGGGCGAGCACGTCGAGGTCGCCGGTGCGCGGGTCCTGCGGGAGGTAGCCGACCTCTCCGGTACGGGTGACGGTGCCCGCGGCGGGGATGCCCTCACCGGCGAGGACCTTGGTGAGCGTGGTCTTGCCTGCGCCGTTGCGGCCGACGAGGCCGATGCGGTCGCCCTTGGCGATACGGACGGAGGCGGACTCGATGAGGATGCGGGCGCCTGCGCGCAGCTCGAGGCCGGTGGCGGTGATCACGGAAAGACTCCAGGGCAGCAGATGAGGGCGTCGGGACGGACGTGCGGGCGTACGGGTCGGCGACGCCGCCTAATGCACAAGGAGAATTGCCATGACACGGAGTCTAGCGGGGGCGTGCAACCGCATTTTCGCGGTGGGCGACGCGATCCCGCAGGCAGCGCGGCTCCCCGCCGCCGTGCGCAGCAGGACGAGGTGACGCACTTCACCCATACTCGTGGGTGGGCAGCGCGCATCCAGGAGCGGTTCCACAGGTTCCGGAGGAGTGAACGTCATGGCAGACACCGGTGCGGCCCGGCCGACGATCTACCCGACGCTGCTGTACGAGGACGCGCAGGCGGCGATCAAGCTGCTCACGGAAGCCTTCGGCTTCAAGGCGGACGCGGTCTACACGGGCGAGGACGACATCGTCGCCCACGCGGAGCTCAGTTACGGCAACGGCGTGGTCATGCTCGGGTCGAAGGGCAGAGCGGGCGTCTTCGCGGAGACCATGCGGAACGCCGGGCCCGTCGGCATCTACGTCGTCGTCGAGGACGTGGACGCGCACCATCGCAAGGCCGCCTCCCACGGCGTGGAGATCCTGATGCCGCCGACCGACCAGGACTACGGCTCGCGGGACTACATGGCGCGGGATGCCGAGGGCAACGTGTGGAGCTTCGGCACGTACGCCCCGGCCGGCCGGACCCCGGCCGGCGGCGCGGGGTAACTGCGAGGGCTCTTGGGGCGTGACGGCCGGTGCTCCTGCCGCGTCTCCTGGGCGTGACTGCCGGGCTCCTGCGGCGTGGCTGCCCGAGCCCTTCAGGCCTCTCCCGTGTGCACCTGGAAGGCGGCCCGGCGCACGGCCTTGGCGAGCGCCGGGTCGGGGTGGGCGGCCGCCAGGGCGACGAGGACCTGCACGGTGCGCGGGTGGCCGACGGCCCGTACCTCGTCGAGCAGCGCCGGAACCGTGCCCTGCACCGCCGAGTCGAGATGGCGTACGAGCAGCGGGGCTTCGCCGTGGTCGGCGACGGCGGCCGCGGTGTCGACCCACAGCCACGTGGCCTCTTCACGGGTGAGCACCGCCAGCGGGTCCTCCGGGTCGCTGCCCTCCTGCTCGGCCAGCCACAGGAGGGCGTACGGGCGCAGGCGCGGCTCGTCGACGACCGACCGTACGGCGGGCTCGGCGGGCCCGCCGACCACACGCAGCGCCTCGAAGGCGAGTCCGCGCAGCAGGGCGTCGTCGCCGCGGGCGGCGTCGAGGAGTTCGGAGACCGCGGCGGCGGCCGGGCGGGCGGCGAGCCAGGCCCGGTACTCGTCGCGGGCCGGGCCCGGGGTGAGGCGGGCGCAGCCGCGCAGCATGTCCTCCGCGGACCACTCGATGTTCCCTGCGGGGCTCTGCGCAGCCACGCAGATCTGCTCGAGCTTGACCCACACGGCCCAGTTGCCGAGCGGGGTGAGCGTGGCCTGGCCGTCCCCGACGGTCAGCGCGCCGACGGAGGCGAGAGCGTCGAGCGCCCAGTCCAGCAGGGCGCCGGGCCGAGGCCCGTCGGCGTGGGACAGCTCGGTCTCGGGGGTGCTTGTGTCGGGGGTGCCCGTGTCTGGGGCGCTCGTGTCTGGGGCGCTCGTGTCGGGGGCGCTCGTGTCGGGGGCGCTCGTGTCGGGGGCGCTGTTGTCCGGGTAGGGCACCTCGCAGCGCTCGGTGCGCAGTTCGGCGACGCGCTTCTCCAGCAGGTCCTGAAGGGCGGAGACCGGGACGGCGCCGTCCGAGAGCTGGAGGAGCGACAGGAGCTGGGGCGCGGCCTCGACGACTTCCGCGACGGGGGTGGGTGCGAAGGCCGAGGGCGCGGGGTGGGCGAGCGACCACGCGTCGAAGAGCGCGACCCAGCCGCGCAGCGCGGCGCTGTCGTCCCGGTCCCAGGCCTGCAGCCGCCAGCCGGGACGGGCGGTTTCGCCGTACAGCTCGATGAGCCCGGCGAGCCGCGCCCGGTCCCAGTCGGCCAGTACCTGATGTGAAGTCAGGTTCAGTGCGGCCGCGGCGCTTTCTGCGGCGTCGCGGCTGAGCGCGCCGCTGCCGCCGGGCCGCAGGCGGGCACCGCGGCCGCGCTCCGCGTCCGCCCAGCGGGCGATCCGCACGGCTCCGGCGAGCTCCGTCCGTGCCTGGCGGGCGAGTTCGGCCCGCGGCGGCGTGCCCTCGGGCGGCCTGGGCGCGGGCCTGGCGCGCCGGTTAGTCACGGCCCGGCGGGCGGCGGACATCGGTCGTCGGGGGACAAGGCGGAGCCGGGAGTCGCGCGGGGTACGGGACGTCACGGGAGCAGTCTTCCCGTTGACGGCCCGAAAGCCCAATCGGAATCCGCTCGCGCGGATTCCTCACGACCTCGGCCCTGGATGGACGGGGCTCCGCGCCGCGCGGAGGCTGACCACCACGACGGCCGTCCTCCACGCCTGCGGTGCGCAACTTCCCACCCGCCCGCCCATAAGGGGGCGGGCGGGAGCCCCGGCCCGGCACCCCGGGCGGCGGCATCCCTGGGCGGCGGCGCCGCGCGGCGAGCCGCAGTCGGGGCACCCGCGTGGACGCCCGCGTGGCGCAGCCCGCCCCGTGCCGCGCCTGCGGCGCGTGACTTCCCGCCCCTGAAGGGGCGGGGGGTTGGGAACTGCGGCCAGCCGACCGGCCCTAAAGGGTGGGAGGCTACTGCGGCCGTCCGACCCGGGTGGTAGGGACGGGCGGGCGTTCGCCCGTCCCTAAAGGGGGCGGGTGGGGGCGGGGCTACATCAGGGGGGTGAGGAAACGGCGGAGGGCTTCCTCGTAGGACTCGGGGTCGGCGTTCCACATCGACGCGTGGGGGGCGTGTTCGACGGGGAGCAGCGTGACCAGATCCGGGCGGCGTTCCGCGAGGGCGCGCGAAGCGTCCCACGGAGCGATCGTGTCGTCCGGGCCGTGCATGATCAGCACCGGTACGGACAGCCGGTCGGGGTCGGCGGACGCCGAGAGGCGCCCGCTGCCCAGACCCGTACGCCCCTGCGCGGCCCGTACCGCCAGCGGCAGCAGCGGCCGCGGCGCGCCGTCCGCGGCGGCGAGAGCCCGTACGGCCGCCTGCCAGTCCAGGATGGGCGAGTCGAGGACGAGGCCCTTGATCCGGTTCCGCAGGGCGGACTCGGCCGCGGCGTGCAGCGCCATCGTGGCGCCCGTCGACCAGCCGTACAGCACGACCGTCTCCGCCCCGTACCGCACCGCGTAGCGGATCGCCGCGTCCAGGTCGCGCCACTCCGTGTCGCCGAGGTGGCCGATGCCGTCCGGGGAGCGGGGGGCTCCGAGGTCGCCGCGGTAGGCGAGGTCGAGGATCGGGAACCGGTGCCGGTGCAGGAAGGGCATGATGACCATGGGGTGTTCGCGGCTGGTGCCGAGGCCGTGCACGGTGATCACCCAGGTGTCACGGGCGCCGGGTACGAACCACGCGGGCAGCGCGCCGAGTTCGCCGGGCACGTCCACGTCGGCGTGGTCGAGTCCCAGGGCGTCGCGCGGGTTCCCGATGTAGACCTGCGGGGTGAGCCACATCCGGTCGCCGGGCTCCAGCGTGCCGTATGTGACCCGCTCGAGGCGGCGGACGACCGAGTCCGCGGGGTGCGGCGAGTTCCTCAGGACCGCCCCGACGATCGCGTGCCGGTCGCCGCCGGTCAGCCCGTACGTGCCGGGCCGCAGCGACGCCAGGCTGCGGGTGAGCGTGATCTGGTCGGCGGCCGAGGCGTGGACGGTGAGCTGCGGGTCGGTGGGCAGCGGCCGGACGCGCGAGGGTTTCAGGGCAGCGTCACAGGCGTACCGCCCGGCCGCCACGGCGGCCGCGCCGGCACCGAGGAGGGTGGCGGCCGCCACGGCCGCCGCTGTACGCAGGCGCATCCGTACCAGTGTGGTCGGGTGCCAGGCGAGCGGCCAGCGGGCGGACACCGTACGCGTACGCGGATCCGGGACACCTTCGCGGGTCCGGGACGCGGCGGGGTCAGCTCCGCTCGCCGTCGCGCCGGCCGTCGCCCTCGCCATCGCCGTCGCCCTGGCCGTAGCCGCGGAGCTTCTCCGCCACCTCCGCGAGCTGGTCCGGGGACAGCAGGCTGGGTTCACGCCCGGGTACGGCGTGCGCGGCGAGCCAGAGCCTGCACATCCACTCCAGCTGCGCGGTGCGGTCGTACGCCTCGTCGAGGCTGTCGCCGTGGACGACGGTGCCGTGGTTCTGCAGCAGGCATCCGCTGCGGTCGCGGAGTGCGCGGAGCATGTTCTCGGCCAATTCGTCGCTCCCGTAGAGCGCATATCGGGCGACGCGCACCGGTCCGCCGAGCGCCGCCGTCATGTAGTGGATGGGCGGAAGCTCGGGGACGAGGGTGGAGACGGCCGTGGCGTGGACGGCGTGGGTGTGGACGACGGCCGCGGCGCGGGTGTTGCGGTAGACGGCGAGGTGCATGGGCAGCTCGCTGGTCGGCTTGAGTTCACCGAGGACCTGGCGGCCAGAGAGGTCGACGCCGACGGGGTCGTCCGGGGCCAGCCGGTCGTACGGCACGCCGGTCGGGGTCACGAGAACGGTGTCCCCGACGCGGGCGGACACGTTCCCCGAGGTGCCCACGACCAGGCCGTCGGCCACCGTGCGGCGGGCCGTGGCGACCACGTCGGCCCAGGCCTCCACCAGGGGCGCCGAGGGGCTTTGCAGCGACTCCAAAGTTCACCTCAAAGACAGTGATCTGTTTCACAGAATTCAGTGGGGGCGGCACCACCGGTCGGTTTGTGCCGCTCTGCGCCTCGCCGAGATCCAACCTCCATGGATACGACAGCACCCCAACGCCCCATCCAGTTCACCTTCCGTTCACTCAGCATCCCTACGGTCACGGCAGCCACTGACCACCAAACTGATTGCCTGGGTGAATGGAACACATCACGCTTCTCATCGGGATCGTGATCATCACGGCCTTGGTGTTTGACTTTACGAACGGCTTCCACGACACCGCCAACGCCATGGCCACCACCATCTCCACCGGGGCTCTCAGGCCCAAGACCGCGGTGGCGATGTCGGCGGTCCTCAACCTCGTCGGGGCGTTCCTCTCGGTCGAGGTCGCGGCGACCATCTCCAAAGGCATCGTCGATGAATCCGGCATCCAGCCCGAAGTGATCTTCGCGGGTCTGGTGGGTGCCATCGTCTGGAATCTGCTGACCTGGCTGGCCGGTCTCCCCTCCAGCTCCTCGCACGCCCTCTTCGGCGGCCTGATCGGCGCGACCGTCGCCTCGGCGGGCCTCGGCGCCGTCCACGGCGACGAGGTCGTCATGAAGGTCCTGATCCCGGCCGTCGCCGCGCCGGTCGTCGCGGGCATCGCCACCCTGCTGGCGACCCGGCTGTCCTACCGCGCCGCCCGGAACGCCGACCCGGAGGCCACCGCCAAGGGCTACCGCGCCGGGCAGATCGCCTCGGCCGCGCTGGTCTCCCTGGCCCACGGCACCAACGACGCGCAGAAGACCATGGGTGTGATGACGCTGGCGCTGATCACCGGTGGCGCGCTCGCCCCGGACGCCGCCCCGCCGCTGTGGGTCATCGCCTCGGCCGGTCTCGCCATCGCGCTCGGCACCTACCTGGGCGGCTGGCGGATCATCCGCACCATGGGCAAGGGCCTCACCGACATCCAGCCGCCGCAGGGCTTCGCCGCCCAGACCGGCGCCGCGGTCACCATCCTGGCCTCCTCCCACCTCGGCTTCGCCCTCTCCACCACCCAGGTCTGCTCCGGCGCCGTGATGGGCTCCGGGCTCGGCCGCAAGGGCGGCGTGGTGCGGTGGTCCACGGCTGGCCGGATGTTCGCGGCCTGGGGGCTGACCCTGCCGGCCGCGGGTGTGGTCGGCGGCGCCGCTGCGCTGCTGGCGAAGCAGGGCACCGCGGGTGTCGCCGGTGTCGCCGTGCTCGCGCTTGCGGCCTGTGCCGCTATCTGGATCGCCTCGCGCCGCAGGCCGGTCGACCACACCAACGTCAACGACGTCGACGGCGTCGAGGGCGCAGAGCCGGAGGGCGTCGTCACGGCAGCCATCAAGTCCGTCTCCCCGCCGCCGGTGGGCACGGCCGCCGCCGGAGCCCAGGAGTCGGCCGGCCCGCCGCCCCAGTCGCAGTCCAAGTCCCAGTCCGCCACCACCAAGGTCACGGCCTAGGCCCCGGGATCAATCGGGATCAATCGAGATCGGTCGAGAGAAGCAAGAAGGAAGCATCCGCATGGACATCGACTGGGCAGCACTCGGCCAGGTCTTCGGCGTCAGCCTCCTGGTCACCGTCGGGATGGTCGGCCTGTTCACGCTCGGCATCGTCGGCAGCTCCAGGAAGGCGCAGCCGCAGCCGGACGGCACGGTCGCCGCGACCGGTGCACCGCCGGTCCTCGCGCGCGGGGGCGCGTACGCCTGCTACGCGCTGTGCGCTGCGGCCGTCGCGTACGGGATTTACCTGATCGTCGCCTGACGGAGCCCCGCGCCGCTCGCCATGCGCCCATGCGAGCACCGCTCGTCATGCGCCCCACGCGCGCGTGGGCACGTGGGGCGGCGGCAGCGGGCCTCCGCTTCCGTCTCCGCGCAGGGACAACGATGGCCCCACCCGCCCCTGTTGGCGGCAAGCCCTTCGTGCCCGCGGCCGGGGAACGATCGCAGTCGTTCCCCGGCCGCGGGCGTGTGAGGTCCTGCCGCAGGTCAAGGGGCAAGTTGACGGGCGTTCGCGGGCCGTGGTGGACTGCCGGAGCCAAACGGCGGCAGGAGAGGAAGCCGGTGCGAATCCGGCGCGGTCCCGCCACTGTCACCGGGGAGCGCTCCCCCACCCCAGAAGTCACGGCCCTTAACAACGGGTTGGAAGGCCGGGGGAAGCGCCGATCCGGGAGCCAGGAGACTCTCACCGCCGGTCACGTCGAGCCAGGGCGCGGACCCTGAGTGAGGACATATCGCCATGCCCGGCTGCCGCCGTACGCGCCGTTCGCGTCATACCCGCCGTTCCCCAAGAACCGCCGTCGCGCTTTCCCGCCGCCCGTGTTCCCCACGGCCGTGTTCCCTACGCGCGCGTGCCCCCCGCGCGCGTTCCCTCCGAGGCACGACGGCGTCCTGATCCGATGCGTGCCGAACACGCCTCTTTCGTGTACGGCGCCGCGCTGGGCTTCGCCTGCGACCTCGTCGCCGGCGATCCGCGGCGCGGTCACCCCGTCGCCGCCTTCGGGCGGGCCGCGGCCGCCGTCGAGCGGCGCTTGTGGCGCGACCACCGCGCGTACGGCGCCCTGCACGCCGCTGTGTGCGCGGGCGGCGCCGTGGCCGCGGCAGCAGCGCTGTCGCGCGCCGTACGCCGCTCCCCCGCGGCAGCCGTGGCGCTGACCGCCGTCGCCGCCTGGTCGGTGCTGGGCGGCACGTCGCTCGGCCGCGAGGCGCGGGCCGTGGGCGGCGCGCTGGCGGCAGGCGACATCGAGGTGGCCCGCGACCGCCTCCCACACCTGTGCGGCCGGGACCCGCAGGCCCTGGACGAGCGGCAGATCGCGCGCGCCGTCGTGGAGTCCGTCGCCGAGAACACCTCGGACGCGGTCGTGGGCGCCCTGGTCTGGGGCGCGGTGGCGGGCGTGCCGGGGCTGGTGGGGTTCCGGGCGGTCAACACCCTTGACGCCATGGTCGGTCACAAGTCGCCGCGCCATCGGCGCTACGGCTGGGCCTCGGCCCGCCTCGACGACCTCGTGGGCTTCCCGGGCTCCCGGCTCACCGCGGCGCTGGCCGTACTGGCGGGTCCCGACCCGCGGGGCGCGTGGCGCGTCCTGCGCCGCGATGCGCGCAAGCACCCCAGCCCCAATGCCGGTCCTGTGGAAGCCGCGTTCGCGGGCGCGCTGGGCGTACGGCTCGGGGGCACACTCGCGTACGGCGGCCGGGTCGAGCACCGTCCTGTGCTGGGGGAAGGCAACCGCCCGGTGGCGGTGGAGGACATCGAGCGTGCGGTACGGCTTTCGCGGCGCGTGAGCACACTCGCGCTGGCGGCGTGCGTGGCCGCACGGCTGGCGTGGGCTGCCGGCGCACCACCGGCGCCGGGCGCGCTCCGGACCGCGCTGCGCGCCACGTCCGCCGACGCAGCGCGCATCCGCGCGAGAGACCGGCGCGCGGCGAACACCGGCTCTGCGGCACGGTTTTCCCACCCGGACGCCCCTTTCAGGGCGGGCGGGTGGGAAAACCCGGACGCGGAACGCCTGGGGACGGAGGGTCCGGGGCTGAAGGGTCCGGGGCCGCAGCGGCCGGGCGCGGAGGGGCTGGTACCGGCGCGGTCGGAGGCGGGGTTGCCGGGGAGCGGGGTCGTACGGCGGCTTGGGCTCGCGGGGCGGCTCGGTCGGGGCGCGCGCGTTCCCGGGGCCCGGAAGGAGCGGTCATGAATCGCAGGGGCGGCGGGCTGCTGGTCGCCGGGACCACATCCGACGCGGGCAAGAGCGTCGTCACGGCCGGCATCTGCCGCTGGCTGGCCCGCAAGGGCGTATCCGTCGCGCCCTTCAAGGCGCAGAACATGTCACTGAATTCGTTCGTGACACGCGAAGGCGCCGAAATCGGGCGGGCCCAGGCCATGCAGGCCGCGGCCGCCCGTATCGAGCCGACGGCCCTCATGAACCCCGTACTGCTCAAGCCCGGAAGCGACCGCAGCAGCCAGGTCGTCCTGCTCGGCAAGCCGGTGGGCGAGCTGAGCGCCAGCCGCTACCACGGAGGGCGGCAGGAGGAGCTGCTCGGCACCGTCGTGGCGTGCCTGGAGGAGCTGCGGGGCACGTATGACGCAGTGATCTGTGAAGGGGCCGGGAGCCCGGCCGAGATCAATCTGCGGCGCACCGACATCGTCAACATGGGGCTGGCGCGGGCCGCTCGGCTGCCGGTCGTGGTGGTCGGGGACATCGACCGGGGCGGCGTCTTCGCCTCCTTCTTCGGCACGACGGCGCTGCTCGGCCGCGAGGACCAGCCGCTCGTCGCCGGGTATCTGGTCAACAAGTTCCGCGGCGATGTCGCCCTCCTGGAGCCGGGGTTGGAGATGCTGCGCGGCCTGACCGGGCGGCGGACCTTCGGTGTGCTGCCGTACGCGCACGGGCTCGGCATCGACGAGGAGGACGGCCTGCGCGTGTCGCTGCGGGGCGCGGTGCGCGAGTCGGTCGTCGCCCCGCCGCACGGCGAGGACGTGCTGCGGGTGGCGGTCGCCGCGGTCCCGCTGATGTCCAACTTCACCGACGTGGACGCGCTGGCCGCGGAACCGGGCGTGGTGGTGCGGTTCGTCGACCGCCCGGAGGAGCTGGCCGACGCGGATCTGGTCGTGCTGCCCGGCACCCGCGGCACCGTGCGCGCCTTGGAGTGGCTGCGCGAGCGCGGTATCGCCGCCGCCGTCGCCCGGCGTGCCGCCGAGGGCCGCCCGGTGCTCGGCGTCTGCGGAGGCTTCCAGATGCTGGGCGAGCGCATCGAGGACGACGTCGAGTCGCGGGCCGGGGCGGTCGACGGGCTCGGGCTCCTGCCCGTACGGGTCCGCTTCGCGCCGGAGAAGACCCTCGCGCGGCCGGTGGGCGAGGCGCTGGGCGAGCGCGTCGAGGGCTACGAGATCCACCACGGCGTGGCCGAGGTGACCGGCGGAGACGAGGCGTTCATCTCCGATGGCCAGGGCCGCGGTCTCGACGGCTGCAGGGTCGGGTCCGTCTGGGGCACGCACTGGCACGGCTCGCTGGAGAGCGACGGGTTCCGGCGCGCCTTTCTGCGGCGCGTCGCGGAGGCGGCCGGGCGCCGCTTCGTACCCGCTCCTGATACGTCGTTCGGGGCGCTGCGCGAGGAGCAGCTGGACCGCCTGGGCGATCTGATCGAGGAACACGCCGATACGGACGCGCTGCTGCGGCTGATCGAGGACGGCGCGCCGTCCGGGCTGCCGTTCGTTCCGCCGGGGATGCCAGGTCACAGCGTTCCGCCGGGGGCGCCATGAAGGACAACGCACGAATCGAAGGGGCCACCGTGAGCACTGTGCTGCTGCTGTCCACCGCCGATACGGATCTGCTGGCGGCTCGCGCCTCCGGCGCCGCGTACCGGATCGGCAACCCCGCGCGCGTGGATGCCGAGGCCGATCTGCCGGGCCTGCTCGACGGCGCGGACATCGCCGTCCTACGGCTGCTGGGCGGCAAGCGGGCCTGGGAGGACGGGCTCGCGGCGCTGCGCGCCTCGGGCGTGCCGACCGTGCTGCTGGGCGGTGAATCCGTGCCGGACGCGGAGCTGATGGCCGAGTCGTCGGTCCCGGCCGGTGTCGTGGCCGAGGCGCTGCGCTACCTCGTGGAGGGCGGCCCGTCGAACCTCGCCGAGCTCGCGCGGTTCCTGTCCGACACCGTGCTGATGAGCGGTGAGGGCTTCGAACCGCCGCGGCAGATGCCGACGTTCGGCGTGCACACAGCAGGCGCACAAGGGGAGCGCGCGCACGATGCCGCACGCCCCACGGTCGCGGTCCTCTTCTACCGGGCCCACCATCTGTCCGGGAACACCGCCTTCGTCGATGTGCTGTGCGATGCCATCGAGGCGAAGGGCGCCAACGCGCTTCCCGTGTACTGCGGTTCGCTCCGGGGCGCGGACCAGGGCCTCTACGAGCTGCTGGGCCGGGCGGACGCGATCGTGGCGACCGTGCTGGCGGCGGGAGGCACGCGCGCGAGCGACGCGTCGGCCGGGGGCGACGATGAGGCGTGGGACGTGGGCGCGCTGGCGGAGCTGGATGTGCCGGTGCTGCAGGGGCTGTGCCTGACCTCCTCGCGGGCCGCGTGGGAGGAGTCGGACGCCGCGCTGTCCCCGCTGGACGCGGCCATGCAGGTCGCGATCCCGGAGTTCGACGGGCGGCTGGTCACCGTGCCGTTCTCCTTCAAGGAGACGGGCGAGGACGACGTACCGGTGTACGTCGCCGACCCGGAGCGCGCGGCCCGCGTCGCCGGAATCGCCGTACGCCACGCGGCGCTGCGGCACAAGCCGAACGCGGAGAAGAAGCTCGCGGTCGTCTTCACCGCCTACCCGACGAAGCACTCGCGGGTCGGCAACGCCGTGGGCCTGGACACGCCCGCCTCGGCGGTACGGGTGCTCGACGCGCTCCGGGACGCCGGGTACGCGGTCGAGGGCCATCCCGACCAAGGCGACCAGTTGATTCATCGACTTATCGCCGCGGGCGGCCACGACGTCGAGTGGCTGACCGAGGAGCAGCTCGCCGCCGCCCCCGCGCGCGTGCCGCTTGCGGACTACCAGGAGTGGTTCGCGCAGCTGGAGCCCGAGCTGCGCGACAGCATGCTGGAGCACTGGGGAGAGCCGCCGGGCTCGCTCTACGTCGACGGCGACGAAATCGTTCTCGCCTCGCTCCAGTTCGGCAACGTCGTGGTGATGATCCAGCCGCCGCGCGGCTTCGGCGAGAACCCGATCGCGATCTACCACGACCCGGACATGCCGCCCTCGCACCACTACCTGGCGGCCTACCGCTGGCTGGAAAACACCTACCGGGCCGACGCCATCGTCCACATGGGCAAGCACGGCACCATGGAGTGGCTGCCCGGCAAGGGCCTGGGCCTGTCCGCGTCCTGCGGCCCGGACGCCGTCCTGGGTGACCTGCCGCTGGTCTATCCGTTCATCGTCAACGACCCGGGCGAGGGCACCCAGGCCAAGCGCCGCGGCCACGCCACGGTCGTCGACCACCTCGTACCGCCGATGGCGCGCGCCGACACCTACGGCGACCTCGCCAAGCTGGAGCAGCTGCTCGACGAGTACGCGCTCGTGAGCGATCTCGACCCGGCCAAGGCACCGGCCGTGCGGGCGCAGATCTGGACCCTGGTCAAGGCCGCGGAGCTGCACCACGACCTGCACGTCGACGAGCAGCCGGACGACGACGAGTTCGACGAGTTCGTCATGCACATCGACGGCTACCTGTGCGAGATCAAGGATGTGCAGATCCGCGACGGGCTGCACATCCTGGGCGGCGGGCCGGCCGGCGAGGCCCGCGTCAACCTCGTACTGGCCGTGCTGCGCGCCTCACAGGTGTGGGGCGGCAGGGCAGAGGCGCTGCCTGGCCTGCGGGCCGCGCTCGCCCGGCACTTCGGGCTGGTGGAGAAGGAGCTGCTGGCCGAGCCGGGCGGGGCAGTCAAGGTGCCGGTGGAGCTGACGGAGCTGGTGGACGGGCCGTCCCGTACGGCCGCGGACGCGATCGACCTGCTGGAGCAGCTGTGCCGCCGGCTCGCGGAGGGCTTGGAGGCGCGCGGATGGGATGCCGCCGCGGCCCCCGGTCTGGTCTCCGAGGTCCTGGGCGGGCCTGCTGTGGTTTCTGGGGAGGCACCGCCCGGCCCCTCCTGCGCGGACGCCGTGGCCGTGCTGGAGTTCGCCTGCCGCGAGGTCGTGCCGCGGCTGGCCCGTACGACCGACGAGATCGGCAACGTCCTGCACGCCTTGGAGGGCGGCTACGTCCCGGCCGGGCCTTCGGGATCGCCGACGCGTGGTCTGGTCAACGTGCTGCCGACCGGCCGCAACTTCTACTCGGTCGATCCGAAGGCGATCCCCTCCCGGCTCTCCTGGGAGGTCGGCCAGTCGCTCGCGGACTCGCTGATCGCCCGCTACCTGGCCGACACGCGCGCGTACCCGAAGTCCGTGGGCCTCACCGTCTGGGGCACGTCGGCGATGCGTACGCAGGGCGACGACATCGCCGAGATCCTGGCGCTGCTCGGCTGCCGCCCGGTATGGGACGACGCCTCGCGAAGGGTGACCGGCTTCGAGATCGTGCCCCTGGAGGAGCTGGGCCGGCCGCGCGTGGATGTGACCGTCCGGATCTCCGGCTTCTTTCGCGACGCCTTCCCCCATGTGGTGGGGCTGATCGACGACGCGGTACGGGCGGTCGCCGAGCTGGACGAGCCCGCGGAGTCCAACTACGTACGCGCACACGCCGACGAGGACACCGCGCAGCACGGCGACCGGCGCCGGGCCACGGCCCGTATCTTCGGCTCGAAGCCGGGCGCGTACGGGGCCGGCCTGCTGCCGCTGATCGACGCGAGAAACTGGCGCTCGGACGCGGATCTGGCCGAGGTGTACGCGGTGTGGGGCGGCTACGCGTATGGGCGCGGTCTTGACGGGCGCCAGGCGCGGGGTGATATGGAGACCGCCTTCCGCCGCATCCAGGTGGCGGCGAAGAACGTCGACACGCGCGAGCACGACCTCGTCGACGCCGACGACTACTTCCAGTACCACGGCGGCATGGTCGCCATGGTCCGGCACCTGGCGGGCGGCTCCCCCGAGGCGTACGTCGGCGACAGCGCGGTGCCGGACCAGGTGAAGACGCGGACGCTGGGCGAGGAGACGCACCGGGTCTTCCGGGCCCGGGTGGTCAACCCGCGCTGGATGGCGGCGATGCGGCGGCACGGCTACAAGGGCGCGTTCGAGATGGCCGCGACCGTGGACTACCTCTTCGGCTACGACGCGACGGCCGGCGTGGTGGACGACTGGATGTACGAGAAGTTGTCGGCGGAGTACGTCTTCGACCCGGAGAACCGGCAGTTCATGGAGAAGTCCAACCCCTGGGCGCTGCGCGGCATCACGGAGCGGCTGCTGGAGGCCGCGGACCGCGGCCTGTGGGCGGAACCGGACCCGGAGACGCTGGAGCGCCTCCGGGAGACCTACCTCGCGCTCGAAGGCGATCTGGAGGGCGACGCATGAGCACCACGACACCCACGACGGCCGGCGCCGGTGTCCCGAACTACCCGTTCACCGCGATCGTCGGGATGGACGACCTGCGGCTCGGGTTGCTGCTGAACGCGGTCTCCCCCGCGGTGGGCGGGGTGCTGGTGCGCGGCGAGAAGGGCACGGCGAAGTCGACGGCCGTACGCGCCCTGGCCGCGCTGATGCCGCCGGTGGACGTCGTGCCGGGCTGCCGGTTCTCATGCGATCCGGCGGCTCCGGACGCGGCGTGCCCGGACGGGCCGCACGAGGCGGGGCCTGGTGTCGCGCGGCCGGCCCGGATGGTCGAACTGCCGGTCGGCGCCTCCGAGGACCGGCTGGTCGGCGCGCTGGACATCGAGCGGGCACTGTCGGAGGGCAAGAAGGCCTTCGAGCCGGGCCTGCTGGCTGACGCGCACCGCGGCGTGCTGTACGTGGACGAGGTCAATCTGCTCCACGACCACCTGGTGGACCTGCTGTTGGACGCGGCCGCCATGGGCGCCTCATACGTCGAGCGCGAGGGCGTGTCGGTGCGGCACGCGGCCCGCTTCCTGCTGGTCGGGACGATGAACCCGGAAGAGGGCGAGCTGCGGCCGCAGCTGCTCGACCGGTTCGGCCTGACGGTGGAGGTGGCGGCCTCGCGCGAGCCGGACGCGCGCGTGGAGGTCGTACGGCGCCGGCTCGCGTACGACGAGGACCCGGCCGCCTTCGCCGCCCGCTGGGCGGGTGAGGAGCAGGCGCTGCGGGAGCGGATCGCGGCGGCGCGCGCGCTGCTGCCCGCCGTGCGGCTCGGGGACGGGGCGCTGCGGCAGATCGCGGCGGTGTGCGCGGCGTTCGAGGTGGACGGGATGCGCGCGGACATCGTGACGGCGCGGACGGCGACGGCGCTGGCCGCGTGGGCGGGGCGTACGGACGTGCTCGCGGAGGACGTACGGCAGGCGGCGCTGCTGGCGCTGCCGCACCGGCGGCGGCGCAACCCCTTCGACGCGCCGGGCCTCGACGAGGACAAACTCGACGACACGCTCGAGCAGTTCAGTGGCGGGGACGACTCGGATCCGGACCCGGACCGGGGGCCGGACGGGCCGGAGGGCGGGCCCGGCGGCGGGGGCGGACAGCCGCTGCCGGACCAGGACGCGGGTCCGCCGTCCGGCGAGGACAGCCGGTCCGCCGATCCGCCGGTCCCGGAGCCGCGCACGGACGCGGGCTCCGACCACGACAGCGCGCGGGAGCGGCCACACGCGCGTGGCACGGGGGCCGACGCGGAGGGGTCCGACGACGGCGAGCCCGGCTCGGGCCAGGGCCGCGAGCAGGCGGCGGTCGGCGCAGCCGAGCCGTATCGGACGCGGATGCTCAGCGTGCCCGGGATGGGTGACGGCGCGGCGGGCCGACGCTCCCGGGCCCGTACGGAGTACGGGCGCACGACCGGTGCGCGCCGCCCCCAAGGGGCCCTGACCAAGCTGCACTTGGCGGCCACCGTGCAGGCGGCCGCCCCGCACCAGCACGTACGGGGCCGGTCGGGCCCGGGGCTCGTCGTACGGCGGGACGACCTGCGGCAAGCGGTGCGCGAGGGGCGGGAGGGCAATCTCGTGCTGTTCGTCGTGGACGCCTCGGGGTCGATGGCGGCGCGGCAGCGGATGAGCGCCGTCAAGGGCGCGGTGCTCTCACTGCTGCTGGACGCCTACCAGCGCCGCGACAAGGTCGGCCTGATCACCTTCCGGGGCAAGGCCGCCGACCTCGTCCTACCGCCGACCTCATCCGTGGATGCGGCGGCGGCCCGCCTGGAGTCGCTGCCGTCGGGCGGCCGGACCCCACTGGCCGCGGGCCTGCTGAAAGCGCACGAAGTACTGCGGATCGAGCAGCTCCGTGACCCCTCCCGGCGACCGTTGCTGGTCGTGGTCACGGATGGCAGGGCAACTGCTGCGGGCGGAGGCAGCGCTCGCGGCACGGCATCGGACGGCGCGGCATCGGGCGGCGCAGGTTCGGGCGGCGCACCGGGCGGCTCGGCTTCGGGCGACTCGGCTTCGGGCGGCGCGGCTTCGGCCGGCGCACCGGCCAGCTCTGGGCAGCCAGGCGATCCCATCGCACTCGCGCGGCGCGCCGCCCGCCTCCTGGCCGCCGGGGGAACGGCGTCGGTGGTCGTGGACTGCGAGTCGGGGCCGGTGCGGCTGGGGCTCGCGGGTGCGCTGGCCCGCGATCTGGGCGGCACGGCCGTGACCTTGGACGATTTGCGCGCGGACAGCGTCGCGGCGCTGGTCCGCGATGTACGGGGAGCCACAGACGGACGGAGGGCCGCGTAATGCCGCAGGGGAAGCCGAGTGTGGTTCCGGACGATGGGCTGACGACGCGTCAGCGCCGCAACCGGCCGCTGGTCATCGTGCACACCGGGATCGGCAAGGGGAAGTCGACGGCGGCGTTCGGGCTGGCGCTGCGGGCATGGAACCAAAGTTGGCCGGTCGGTGTATTCCAGTTTGTAAAGTCCGCGAAATGGCGGGTCGGCGAGGAGCGCGCGCTGCGCGTTCTCGGCGACTCGGGCGAAGGGGGGACCGTCTCATGGCACAAGATGGGCGAGGGCTGGTCGTGGGTTCAGCGCGACATCGAGTCGAGCGAGGAGGCCGCGAAGGAAGGCTGGGAGCAGGTCAAACGCGACCTGGCCGCGGAGACATACCGGCTCTACGTACTGGACGAGTTCGCGTATCCGATGCACTGGGGCTGGGTCGACACCGACGAGGTGGTGTCGGTGCTGCGGGACCGCCCTGGCACGCAGCACGTGGTCATCACCGGGCGTAACGCTCCGGAGAAACTGGTCGAGGCCGCCGATCTG
This sequence comes from Streptomyces sp. 7N604, assembly GCF_052245475.1. Taxonomy (NCBI): domain Bacteria; kingdom Bacillati; phylum Actinomycetota; class Actinomycetes; order Kitasatosporales; family Streptomycetaceae; genus Streptomyces; species Streptomyces sp. 7N604. The sequence goes on from NZ_JBQQBX010000015.1 coordinate 64,357, forward strand.
GTCACCGACATGTCCAAGGTCAAGCACCCGATGGACGCGGGGCAGAAGGGCCAGAAGGGCATCGAGTGGTGACTTCGCCCGGCTCTGCCGTCCCGCGGCTGGTGATCGCCGCACCGGCCTCCGGCAGCGGCAAGACCACCGTTGCCACGGGCCTGATGGCGGCCTTCGCGCAGCGCGGCCTCACCGTGTCACCGCACAAGGTGGGCCCGGACTACATCGACCCGGGCTATCACGCGCTGGCGACGGGGCGGCCGGGCCGCAACCTGGACGCGTACATGTGCGGTCCGGAACTGATCGCACCGCTCTTCCTGCACGGTGCGACAGGGGCGGACCTCGCCGTCGTCGAGGGCGTGATGGGCCTGTACGACGGGGCTGCTGGTCAAGGGGAGCTGGCGTCGACCGCACATGTCGCCAAGCTCCTGCGTGCGCCGGTGGTTCTTGTCGTCGACGGCTCGTCACAGTCGCGGTCGGTGGCGGCGCTGGTGCACGGCTTCGCCTCCTGGGACCCGGAGGTGCGCATCGGCGGGGTGATCCTCAACAAGGTCGGCTCCGAGCGGCACGAGACGATGCTCCGCGAGGCGCTGGACGGGGCGGGCGTGCCGGTGATGGGCGCCCTGCGCCGCGCGGAACAGGTCCGCGCCCCGTCGCGGCACCTGGGCTTGGTGCCGGTGGCCGAGCGCCGCTCGGAGGCGGTCGAGTCGGTGACGGCACTGGCCGAGCGCATACGAGTGGCCTGCGACCTGGAGGCACTTCTACGGCTGGCGCGCAGCGCCCCTGCGCTGACGGCATCCGCCTGGGACCCGACGGCCGAGGCCGCCTGCGGCGAGCCACTCCCCCGTCCCGCCCCTTCCCGGAACCGGGGCTCCGCCCCAGACCCCATTCGGGCGCGGGCCGGTGGCCGGATTGTGCCCACCCTCCCGCAGAGCTTCGAGTGGGTGGGGGTGCCCCCGGCGAAGCCAGGGGGAGTACCCCAAGCCCCGCGGAACGACTGCCCACAGCCCGGGGACCTGGGGCGAAGCCCCAGCTCCGGGAAGGGGCGGCGCCCGCAGGCGGAGCTCGCTGTTGGACAGGAGCGGGGAGCGGCTCGCCGCAGGCGGCCCGTCGTGGCCGTCGCGGGCGGCCCGGCCTTCACCTTCTCGTATGCCGAGCATGCGGAGTTGCTGACCGCGGCCGGGGCCGACGTGCAGACCTTCGACCCGCTGCGAGACCAGGAACTCCCGCCCGACACCGCCGGATTGGTGATCGGCGGCGGCTTCCCGGAGATCTACGCCCCGGAGCTCTCGGCGAACGAGCCCCTCCGCAAGGCCGTCGCCGCCCTGGCGGCATCCGGTGCGCCCGTGGCGGCGGAGTGCGCAGGGCTGCTGTATCTGGCCCGGTCGCTGGACGGCAAGCCGATGTGCGGCGTGCTGGACGCGGAGGCGCGGATGTCGGAGCGGTTGACGCTGGGCTACCGCGAGGCCGTTGCGGTCTCGGACAGCGCGCTGGCCCCGGCAGGAACCCGCCTGCGCGGGCACGAGTTCCACCGGACGGTGATCGAGCCGGGCGCGGGCGCCGCACCTGCGTGGGGCCTGCCCGGGCTCGACGGGGCCGAGGGGTGCGAGGAGCGCGCCGGGCGTGACCGTCGCTTCGGGCGGCGCTTCGAGGGATTCGTCCAGAAGGGGGTGCACGCCTCGTACATCCACGTGCACTGGGCTGCTTCACCGGGCATGGCCCGGAGGTTCGTCGAAAGGTGTGGAGCATGCAGCAGCAGCGTCGTACAGATGCCTGCCGGTTGATCGGGGTCGGGGTCGGCCCCGGTGATCCGGAACTGGTGACCGTGAAGGGTGTGAACGCGCTACGGGACGCCGAAGCCGTCGTCGTACCGGTCATGGAGGACGGCGGCACGGGCCGCGCCGAGGCGACCGTGCTGCACTACGTCGACCCGGCCAAGGTCGTCCGCGTGGTCTTCGCGCTGAACGAGCGCAGCGACCGGACCCGTCGCGAGGCCGCGTGGGACGCGGCGGGCGACCGGGTGGCCGAACTGCTGCGCACGCACGGCACGGTGGCGTTCGCGACGATCGGCGACCCCAATGTGTACTCGACCTTCACCTATCTCGCGCAGACCGCAGGGGCGCTGATACCGGACCTGGTCGTCGAGACGGTGCCCGGCATCACGGCGATGCAGGACCTCGCCGCGCGCAGCGGCGCCGTGCTCACCGAGGGCACGGAACCCCTGACACTCGTCCCGGTGACCGCGGGATCCGCCGTCCTCAAGGAGGCTCTGGAAGGGCCGGGGACGGTGGTGGCGTACAAGTTCGGGCGGCTGGCGGGCGAAGTCGCGGCGGCGCTGCAGGCGACCGGCCGTACGGACGGCGGGGTGTGGGGCTCGGCTCTCGGCCTGCCGGAGGAGTCGATCCGGCCGGCGGCGGAGCTGGAGTCCGGCCCGCTGCCGTATCTGTCCACGCTGATCGCGCCCGCGCGGCGCGACAGCGGACGCGGAGGAAAGCTGTGAACCCCGAGATCCCCCCTGACACTCACGGCGACATGCCCGGTGACACTCCCGACGATCCCCACGCTGACATCCCTGGTGACACCCCTGGTCACACCCCTGGTCACACCCCCGCTGCCCAAAGGAGCCATCCCATGCCCGCCGAGACGACCGGCAAGGTCACGTTCGTCGGCGCGGGCCCGGGCGCAGCCGACCTGCTGACCTTCCGCGCGGCCCGTGCCATCGCCGAGGCGGACGTGGTCATCTGGGCGGCCAGCCTGGTGCAGGCGGAGGTTCTGGAGCACGCCCGCGAGGAAGCGGAGATCCTGGACTCCGCAGCGATGTCCCTGGAGGACGTCCTCGTCGTCTACGAGCGCGCGGTACGGGACGGCCTGCTGGTGGCGCGCATCCACTCCGGCGATCCCGCCCTGTGGGGCGGCACGCAGGAGCAGCTGGACCGGTGCGTCGAGCTCGGCCTCGACGTCGAGATCGTGCCGGGGGTCTCGGCGTTCTCGGCGGTGGCGGCCATAGCCCAGCGGGAGCTGACCATTCCGGAGGTCGCCCAGTCGGTGATCCTCACCCGCCTCGGTGGCGGGAAGACACCGATGCCGCCCGGCGAGGAGGTGCGGGAGTTCGCTCGGCACGGCACGACGATGGCGGTCTTCCTGTCGGCAGCCCGCTCCGGGCAGCTCGCGGTGGAACTGCTGGAGGGCGGTTACCCGACCGAGACACCCGTGGTCATCGCCTACCAGGCGACCTGGCCGGACGAACTGGTCCTGCGCTGCACCATCGGCACGCTGGAGGAGACGGTCAAGGCCCACAAGCTCTGGAAGCACACGCTGTTCCTGGTGGGGTCGGCGCTCTCCGCCTCCGGCACGCGCTCGCACCTCTACCACCCCGGGCACTTCCACGGTTTCCGCCGCGCGGACCCGGCCTCGCGCCGCGCCCTGCGCGCGGCGGCGCAGACGGCGGCACCGGTTGAGGGCTGAACCGCACTCCCCGCAGCCCCCAACTGCCCAGCGCTGAACATCGACCACCCGCCAGCTGAGCACCCCACCACCCGCCACCGATCACCCCGCCACCCACTACCGATCACCGACTCACCGACCGAGAGGAGGAGGTCTCCATGGCCACCGCCGCATCACCGTGCTGTACGGCGCCGTCCGCCGCCGGGACCTCGGCGCGCGCCGGTTCGGCGCGGGCCGGCTCCTCGGCGCACGGCCGTGCCCGGGTATCCCTTGCCCGGTACCGCGCGAGCACGAACCACCACCCCAAGCCCGCGAGAAGCGGCCCGGACAGCCACGCCGGACTTCGGGAACGGCTCGGGCATCCTGCGGCACAGCGCGCGGCGGCCACACGAGCACGACGGGGGCAGATCGCATGATCACGGTCATCGGCACGGGCACGGGCGCGCCCCTTTCCCCTGAATGCCGTGCAGCCCTCGAAACCGCCGAACTCGTGGTCGGTGCCCGCCGCCACCTCGAGGCGGCCGAACTGCCCCCGCAGGCTGCCCGCGTAGTCCTCGGCCCCCTGTCCCCGGCCCTCGACCTGATCGAGGAACACCTCGCGAAGACACCGTCGCCAACCGGTCAGCTGGGCAAGCCAGTTGGCGACAGGAACCAAGGAGCGGCCGCGCGCGAACAACAGCCCGCCGCGGCCCGTGCCGAGGCCCGCCTCGCCTCGCAACTCCCGAAGACCACCGTGCAGGCACCCCTGTCAACCGGTCTCGAACCGAACCTTCGCCCTCACACCGAGGGCCTCGAAGCCACCGGCTCTCCCGGGCGGGCCCGCGCCATCCCGGCCGAGTCCACGGGCGACACCGCATCCCACACCGCATCCGACACTGCATCCCAAGACGCGGAGCAGCCGTCGGCGACCGAGCACATGACGTCGCACACTGAAGCAGCTCACGACCACCCTGCCGCCGTCTCTGGCGGAGCGGCCGCGGCGGCGAGCGTCGTCGTTCTCGCGTCAGGGGACCCCGGGTTCTTCGGGATCGTGCGGGTGTTGGCCGAGCGGTTCGGCGCGGGGGCGCTGGATGTGCGGCCTGGCGCGCCGTCCGTGGCCGTCGCGTTCGCCCGTATCGGGCTGCCGTGGGACGACGCCGTCGTGGTCAGTGCGCACGGCCGCGACATCCGGACCGCCGTCAACGTGTGCCGTGCACACGCCAAGACCGCTGTGCTGACCGGCCCGGGGGCGGGCCCCGCCGAGCTCGGTGCCGCCCTGATGCGCGCGGGTGCGAGGCGGACACTCGTCGTCGCGTCCGCGCTCGGCTCACCCGGCGGCGAGAGCGTGGAGCGGCTCTCGCCCGCCCAGGCCGCCGCGCGCGACTGGCCCGGCACCGTGAGCGTCGTGCTCTGCCTGGACGAGGACCGTGCGCTGTCCCCCGGCCTGCGGACCATTGCAGGGTTGCCGGGCAGCCCGGGCCAATGGGCGCTGCCCGAGGCGGAGTTCGAGCACCGGGACTCGCTCATCACGAAGTACGAGGTGCGGGCGCTCGCGCTGGCCCGGCTCGGGCCCCGCGCGGGCGACCTGGTGTGGGACCTCGGCGCCGGTTCCGGCTCCGTGGCCGTGGAGTGCGCCCGGCTGGGCGCGGCGGCGGTCGCCGTGGAGAAGACCGCCGACGGCGTGGCGCGTATCCGGGCGAACGCCGCGGCCCACGGCGTGGACGTCCAGGCCGTGCACGGCACCGTGCCGGATGCGCTGGATCAACTCCCGGAGCCCGACGCCGTGTTCATCGGCGGTGGGGGCGGCGAGCTGCCCGCGATCGTCGCGGAGTGCGGGCGGCGGGCGCGGCGCAGCGTCGTCGTCACGCTCGCCGCGCTGGACCGGGTGCCCGCGGTGCGGGCCGCGCTGGCCGACGCCGGGCTCATACCGGACGGCGTACTCCTGCAGTCCTCCCGCCTCGCACCCCTGCCCGGTGGAGTGACCCGGCTCGCCGCGACCAACCCCGTCTTCGTGCTGTGGGGCACGCGCCCCACAGGCATCGCTGTCGAAGGAGCACCAACGTGATCGGCCTCATTTCTGCCACCGCGGCGGGCACCGCCGCGCGCGACCGGCTGGCGGCCGCCTGGCCGGACCGCACGCGGGTCTACGAAGGCCCGGTGCGGGAAGCCGTGGAGCGCGCCTTCGAGGAGTGCGAGCAGCTGGTGTGCTTCCTCGCCACCGGCGCGGTCGTACGGCTGGTCGCTCCGCTGCTCGCCGGCAAGGCCGTCGACCCGGGCGTGGTGTGTGTCGACGAGGCACAGCAGCACGCGGTGGCCCTGCTGGGCGGGCACGGCGGGGGCGCGAACGCGCTGGCGCGCGCCGTCTCCGACGCGCTGCCGGGCTGCCGCCCGGTGGTGACGACGGCGACCGACGCGGCCGGTATCCCCGGCCTGGACACGCTGGGTTGGCCCGTCGAGGGCGCGGTCGCGGCCGTGACCCGCGCGATTCTCGACGGCGACCCGGTCGCCCTCCACGCGGACGCCCAGTGGCCGCTGCCCGCCCTGCCGCCCAATATCCGCTCGGCGGCGACCGATCCTGCGCCGGGCCCCGGCTCGGGCACCTCGGGGGACGTGCCGCCCCCGCCCCGGGCGGAGCGGCCGACGCCCGTGGCCACAGTCGCCGGTCCAGGGTCCGATGCGCCCGGCGCAGCTGACGGACTCGCTGCGGCCAGTGCCCCCGCCGTCGACACCACGGGGCCGGCCGACACAACCAGCGCGGCAGTTACCGCAGTAACCGCTGATACCACCGTCGTCGCCGATACTGCCGCGGCCCGGGCGACCGGCGCGGCCCCTGCCTCCCGTACCGCCGACGCCACCAGCACCGCCGTCCTGTGGGTCACGGACCGCACCGTCCCGCTCGGGGAGCGGGCCGCCGTGCTGCGGCCGGCGTCGCTGGCCGTCGGGGTCGGGGCCAGCCGCGGCGTCGGGGCCGAGGAAGTGCTGGAGCTGATCCGCGAGGCGCTGGCGGAGGCCGGGCTGTCGGCGCGGTCCGTCGCCGAGTTGGCGACCGCCGACGCGAAGGCGGACGAGGCCGGGCTCGTCGAGGCGGCGCAGCGGCTCGGCGTGCCACTGCGGACGTACGCGGCCGACGCGCTGTCCGCCGTCGACGTACCCAACCCGTCCGGCGCCCCGCTCGCCGCCATCGGCACGCCCAGCGTCGCCGAGGCCGCCGCGCTGCTGGCCGCGGGCCAAGGCGCCGAACTCCTCGTGCCCAAGCGGAAGTCCACGCCGGAGAACCGCCCGGCCATGGCCACGGCGGCCGTGGCCCGGCGCCGCCCGCGCGGCAGGCTCGCCGTCGTCGGACTCGGTCCGGGGGCCCGGGATCTGCTCACGCCGCGGGCCCGCGAGGAGCTGCGCCGCGCCTCGACGGTCGTCGGCCTCGACCAGTACGTGGACCAGATCCGCGACCTGCTGCGTCCCGGCACCCGCGTCCTCGAGTCCGGGCTCGGCGCCGAGGAGGAGCGGGCCGGTACGGCGGTCGCCGAGGCGCGCGCCGGCCGGGCCGTCGCGCTGATCGGCAGCGGTGACGCGGGCGTGTACGCGATGGCCTCGCCCGCGCTCGCGGAGGCGTCCGACGACATCGACGTCGTGGGTGTGCCGGGCGTGACGGCGGCGCTCGCCGCGGCCGCGATCCTGGGCGCACCGCTGGGCCACGACCACGTGTCGATCAGCCTGTCCGACCTGCACACGCCGTGGGAGGTCATCGAGCGCCGGGTACGGGCCGCGGCCGAGGCCGACATCGTGGTGACGTTCTACAACCCGCGCAGCCGCGGCCGCGACTGGCAGCTGCCGAAGGCGCTCGGCATCCTGGCCGAGCACCGCGCGCCGGCGACGCCGGTCGGCATCGTGCGGAACGCGTCACGGGCGGACGAGAGCAGCCGCCTGACGACGCTTGCCGAACTGGACCCGGCGACCGTCGACATGATGACCGTCGTGGTCGTCGGCAACACCTCGGCCCGCGAGGTGGCGGGCCGCATGGTGACCCCACGCGGCTACCGGTGGCAGACGTGACGCCCGCCGACGGGCAGCGGCCAGGCGCACGACCTGCCCCAGGAGGGGGCGGCTGCACCCGCCGGCAAGGCCGACGGCGCGCAAGGCCGTCAGCCACCGCGAGGCACCGTACAGCCGGGCCCAGCTCAGCACCGCTCAGGCAGCCCAGCCCGCCCAGCTCAGCTCAGCCCGCGCTCAGCCAGCCCGCTCAACCCGCCCGCCCCGCTCAGCCCAGCCAGCGGCATTGCCCTTCCCCGAGCCTTCAGTTGGTCACGGCGCGCTCCTGCCTCCTGGCGGCCTCCCCGCGCCTCCGGCGCGGTCTTCCCACCCATTGGCGCCTTTCAGGGGCGGGCGCGAGTGGAAAGGCCGGGGGCGCAGAGCGCCGCGGCGGGGGCGGCGCTCCGCCGGAAGTCCGCGCTGCGTTCGCGGCGCACCCGCCCTCGCCGCACCCGCACCCGCTCCCGCCGTCCCCTCCGGAGGAGGACCACCCCGTGACCCGCACCGTCCACCCCATCGAAGAGAAGTCGTTCCGCATCCTGCGGTCGCGGCTCGACACCAGCCACTTGCCGCCGCTCACCCGGGCCGTCGTCGAGCGGGTCATCCACTCGAGCGCCGATCTCGAGTACGCCACGGACCTGGTCTGCGACGAGCGATCCCTCGAGGCCGCGCATGCCGCACTGCACGCCGGGGCCCCGGTCGTCGCCGACGTCGAGATGGTGGCGGCGGGCATCACCTCCCGTAAGGCGGTCTGCCGACTGGGCGAGGCGAAGTCCGGCCCCGGTCTTACGCGATCCGCCCACGCCGTGCGCCTGGCGTACGAGAGGGTGGGACCCGGGGCGCTCTGGGTGATCGGCTGTGCCCCGACGGCCCTCGAGGAGCTGCTCGTGCTCGGCGCCGACCCCGCGCTGGTCATCGGCCTGCCGGTCGGTTTCGTCGGGGCGGCGGAAAGCAAGGCGGCCCTGCGTGCGAGTGGTCTGCCCGCCGTCAGTAACGTCTCGGAGAAGGGTGGTTCCGCGGTCGCGGCGGCCGCCCTCAATGCGCTGCTGTACACAGAACCCACCAGATCGGTCAGCCCCGTCCCTACGACCACCCGTAAGACCACCCGCGCCGCCACCCCCCGCACCACAACCACCCGCACCACCCCCCGCACGACCAAGGAGAACTCGTGACCACCCCGCCCGCGCTGCTCATCGCCGGCCACGGAACCCGTGACGAAGCGGGGGCCGAGGCCTTCCGCGACTTTGTACGCGAGCTGGGCCGGCGCAACCCCGGACTGCCCGTCGCGGGCGGGTTCATCGAGCTGTCCCCGCCGCCGCTGGCGGACGCGGTGGCCGAGCTCGTCGAGCAGGGCGTGCACCACTTCGCGGCCGTGCCGCTGATGCTGGTGTCGGCCGGGCACGCGAAGGGTGACATCCCGGCCGCGCTCGCCCGTGAGAAGGAGCGGCACCCCGCGATCTCGTACCAGTACGGCCGCCCGCTCGGCCCGCACCCGAGCCTGCTGAAGGTCCTGGAGCGGCGGCTCGACGAGGCACTGGGCGCGCAGCCGCGTACGCCCGCGGACCGGGCGGAGACGACCGTACTGCTGGTGGGCCGCGGCTCGACCGACCCGGACGCCAATGCCGAGGTGCACAAGGCCGCCCGACTCCTCTGGGAAGGCCGCGGCTTCGCGGGCGTGGAGACCGCCTTCGTGTCGCTGGCCGCGCCCGACGTGCCGTCAGGGCTCGACCGCTGCAAGAAGCTCGGCGCGCGCCGCATCGTCGTGCTGCCGTACTTCCTGTTCACCGGCATCCTGCCCGACCGGGTGCGGATGCAGACGGAGGGCTGGGCGTCGGCGCACCCCGAGATCGAGGTGCTGTCGGCCGATGTCATCGGGCCGACGGACGAGTTGCTGGAGCTGGTCATGGAGCGCTACCGGGAGGCGGTCGAGGGCAACCTGCGGATGAACTGCGACTCCTGCGTCTACCGCATCGCCCTGCCCGGCTTCGAGGACAAGGTGGGCCTGCCGCAGCAGCCGCACCACCACCCCGACGACCCGTCCGGCGACGGTCACGTCCACGGAGAACACGGGCATGCGCACGGGCACGGACATGGCACCCAGCACCATCACCACGACGGCCATGCCCACGCCCACTGACCCGCACCGGGTGCGGGCGGACGCGCCCGCACCCGACTTGCGCCATCACGGCGACGCGGAAATACGGGATGCCGGCGCCGGACTGACCGATCTCGCGGTCAACGTCCGGGCCGGCACCCCACCGGCCTGGCTCAAGGCCCGGATCGCCTCGTCTCTGGACGAGCTCGCCGTCTATCCGGACCCGAGGTCGGCGCGCCAGGCCGTGGCCGTACGGCATGGGCTGCCGGTGGACCGTGTGCTGCTTACGGCCGGGGCTGCGGAGGCGTTCGTGCTGGTGGCACGGGCCTTCCGGACCCGGAGGCCGGTGGTCGTGCACCCGCAGTTCACAGAGCCGGAGGCCGCCCTGCGGGATGCGGGCCACCGGGTGGAGCGGGTGCTCCTGGACGTGCGGGACGGCTTCCGGCTGCGCCCGGACACGGTCCCGGAGGATGCCGACCTCGTCGTGGTCGGCAACCCCACCAACCCCACCTCCGTACTGCACCCGGCGGACGAACTCGCCCGGCTGGCCCGCCCCGGGCGCGTCCTCGTCGTGGACGAGGCCTTCATCGACGCGGTGCCGGGCGAGCGCGAGTCCCTGGCCTCGCGCGCGGACCTGCCGGGCCTGGTCGTGCTGCGCAGCCTCACCAAGACCTGGGGCCTGGCGGGGCTGCGCATCGGCTACGTCCTGGCCGAACCCGAGCTGATCGCCGCACTGGAGCGGAACCAGCCGCTGTGGCCGGTGTCCGCTCCCGCGCTGACCGCCGCGGAGGCGTGCAGTGCGCCCCCGGCGCTCGCCGAGGCCGCGCACGCCGCGCACCGCATCGCCGCCGACCGCGCCCATCTGCTGTCCCGGCTGGCCGAGTTCGATGGCCTGTACGCGTGCGAGCCCGCCGCCGGGCCGTTCGTCCTGATACGGCTGGCGGGCGCGGATGACGTACGGAACCGGTTGCGCGAGGTGGGGTTCGCGGTCCGCCGCGGCGACACGTTCCCGGGCCTGGGCCCCGACTGGCTGCGGGTGGCCGTGCGCGACCGCGACACGACCGACCGTTTCGCCGAGGCCCTGGCGAAGGTCCTCGCCCAACGCTGAGCGGAGGCGCGGCCCGGGTCCCTGTCCCGGAGGGACCCGGCCCCGGGCTCGAGACCCGGGCCGGGACGGGGACCCGGGCCGAGACGGGGTCCCGGCCCGGGCCGCGAACCCGGCCGTCCGACACCGGATCGGGCCCAGCGGCATCAGCTCCGGCGGCGCCGGCGGGTCAGAATCAGCGCCCCGCCGCCCGCGGCGATCAGTACGGCCGCGCCGCCCGCGAGATACGGCGTCGTGGAACTGCCGCCGGTCTCCGCGAGGTTGTCCTTCTCCTTGACCTCGCTGGTCTGGGTGCTGACGCCGGGCTTCTCCTCCTGCGGCTTCTCGTCCCCGGGCTGCGGCTCCTCGGGCTTCGGCTCCTGCGGCTGCTCCTCACCGGGAGCGGCGGCGGGGCTCTCGCAGGTGGCCTGGACGAGCGTGACCCGGCCGTCGACCTCGGCGACGTTCTGCTTCAGCGGGTCGACGGAGACCGACAGTTCCAGGGCTGTGGCCGCGGCCGTACGCGAAGTGGTCGCGGTCTTCGACAGGTCGAGCTGCACCTCGCCCACGTTGGGCACATCGACCCTGGTCGTGCCGGACGCCTTGAGCGTGACCTTCTTGCCGAGCACGAGCACGGTGCCGAGCACGTTCGACTCCGCCGTGGGCTGCTTACCGGCCTCGCACACCGCCTTCGACGTGACCTGCTGGACCTCGATCAGCGACAGCAGTGGCAGACCCGGCACATGGACCTTGGCGTGGACGAGATTGGCGTAGCCCTCGGCCTTGTGCCGGTCCGTCGTAGCGCGGGCGGTGGCAACATCGGCGCGCAGCACGCTGACCGGCCTGCCCTGGTCGACTCCGTCGAGCGTCACGGACAGCGCGGTCTTCTCGGCGCTCTCGGGCGCGCGCACCTCGTTGAGCGAGGCGTTCAGCGGGACGTTGGCCGTCTTGTTTTGCAAGTTGACGTCCAGACCGGTGCGGAGCACGACCGCACCGGCCTTTCCGTCGCCGCCGTCCCCGTCGGTGGCGTGCGCGGGCACGGCGCCGAGAAGGGCCGCGGGGCCTGCGGCCAGGGCGGTGGCGGTCAGCACGGCGGCGGCACGGCGCACGGGCATGCTGAAGGCAGAGCTGTTCACGGTGAGAAAACCCCCACAAGAGACATGGAGCCGACGGCGCCGCCAATGGGGGACACCAAGAGCGCCGACGGCCTCGGTGCCCGCCATCTTCACGCACTGAGGGTGAACAGGCACGCACCTGACGTGAGTTCATCCCAAAGGGTGGTTTCCGTACCTCGTATTCGAATCCGAGGACACAGACGTTCCCGTGCGTCACCCCTGCAACACAAACCGGACCCCGGGCCGCAAACAAGAAAAACGACGCGCGCCCCAGCCGAGTAACGCTCTGTCAACCGCCCGTCGGGCCCCCGGACCCGGCCCCGGAGACCCTCGACCCGGCCCCCGGACCCGCCCGGCCCCCGACCCACGAACTGACCCTGACCCCCGCCCTCCCCGAGACCCCTCAGCTGATCACTCGCCCCCGCAGCACGATGTGCCGCGGAGCGGTCAGTACCCGTACGTCCGCCCGCGGGTCGGTCTCGTAAACCACGAGGTCGGCCGGTGCCCCCTCGGTCAGCCCTGGCCGTCCCAGCCACTCCCTGGCGCCCCAGGTCGCCGCCGACAGCGCCGCGGTGACCGGAATACCGGCCTTGACGAGCTCCTCGACCTCGGATCCGACGAGGCCGTGCGGGAGCGAGCCGCCCGCGTCCGTGCCCGTGTAGACCGGGATCCCGGCGTCGTACGCGGCGCGCACGGTGTCGTAGCGGCGGGCGTGGAGCTGCCGCATGTGGTCGGCCCAGCGCGGGTACTTCGCCGCGCCGCCGTCCGCGAGCGCGGGGAACGTGGCGATGTTGACGAGGGTCGGGACGATCGCGACGCCCCGCTCCGCGAACAGCGGAATGGTCTCCTCGGTCAGCCCCGTGGCGTGCTCGATGCAGTCGATGCCCGCCTCCACCAGGTCGGCGAGGGACTCCTCGGCGAAGCAGTGCGCGGTGACCCGGGCGCCGAGCCGGTGGGCCTCGGCGATGGCCGCCTCAACCGCCCCGCGCGGCCAGCAGGCGCTCAGGTCACCGGTGCCGCGGTCGATCCAGTCCCCCACGAGCTTGACCCAGCCGTCGCCGCGGCGGGCCTCCTGCGCGACGTAGGCGACCAGGTCCTCCGGCTCGATCTCGTGCGCGTAGTTGCGGATGTAACGCCTGGTGCGGGCGATGTGGCGCCCGGCACGGATGATGCGCGGAAGGTCCTCGCGGTTGTCGATCCAGTGGGTGTCGGCGGGGGATCCGGCGTCGCGCAGCAGAAGGGCGCCCGCATCCCGGTCGGTCAACGCCTGCTTCTCGCTGGTCGATTCGTCGACGGCGCCATGGGCGTCCAGGCCGACGTGACAGTGTGCGTCGACCAGCCCCGGCAGTACCCAGCCTGAAGTCGCCCGTACTTCCCGCGCGCGGGTGGGCCGCTCGTACGAGACCCTCCCGTCCACGACCCACAGCTCGTCCCGGACCTCTTCGGGGCCGACCAGAACCCGCCCCTTGATGTGCAGCACCGCGCTCTCACTCATGGCACGCACTGTACGAGCCCCCTGCCCGGCGCGGCACCAGGCCACCGGGCCACCGGGCCACCGGGCCACCGGGGCGCTGGGCGGCGCTGGGCGGCGCTGAGTCACCGGCGCTGGGCCACCAGTCCACCGGGTCTTCCCCGCAACCGGAAATCCGGATATCTTCTCCGGACGCTATTCCAATTCCTCAGAAGCGTAGCTTCCCGTATTCTTCTGCCCGCTTTTCCGCAACCCAAACACCAAACTTCCACTAGCGTGAAGCACCGTAATTCGGGCGGATCTCGCAGCCGTTACAGACGCGTGACACACTTCACAAGGTGTCCGCTTCGTCCCAGAATTACAGGGCAAACCGCCACGATTCGCAACTGCTCAGCGCGCACGCGCGCCCCCGCGCGATACCACAGACCGGCGCGTAGCGGAACCCCGCCTGGCGATGCATTTTCCAATTGCACTGGGTAAATTGAATCTGCATGACCGCCGCACAAGCAGACCTTGCAGGCGCCCATAGTGAATTCCTCGAAATGCCGGAGGGGATCGTGATCGACACCCCGCGGGTCGAGGACGGAGCCGCGATCTGGCGCATCGCCCGTGACTCCCAGGTGCTCGACCTCAACTCCTCGTACAGCTACCTCCTGTGGTGTCGCGACTTCGCGGCCACGTCGGTGGTGGCCCGTGGCGAGGGTGACGAACCCGTCGGGTTCGTCACCGGCTACATACGTCCCGAGCGCCCGCAGACCCTCGTCGTCTGGCAGGTCGCCGTCGATCACGCGCAGCGCGGCCGCGGTCTGGCCGCCGCGCTTCTCGACGGGCTGACCGCCCGGGTCACCCAGCAGCTGGGCGTGCGCCGCGTCGAGACCACGATCACGCCCGACAACACCGCGTCGAACCGCCTGTTCACCTCGTATGCAGAGCGGCACGGCGCCCAGGTCGACCGCGAGGTGCTGTTCGACGGCGGGCTGTTCCCCGACGGCGGCCACGAGCCCGAGGTGCTGTACCGGATCGGCCCCATCGCGGCTCCAGCGCCCCAGCGCTGACCTCCCCCGGACTTCCCGACCCCAGACTTCCGAGCCATCCCGAGACTTCTTCTTCTCCCCCACTCATCTCCCAGGAGCATGCTGTGACCATCACCCAGCCCGACCTGAGTGTCTTCGAGACCCTGGAGTCGGAGGTGCGCAGCTACTGCCGCGGCTGGCCCACCGTCTTCGACCGCGCACAGGGCAGCTACATGTACGACGAGGACGGCCACACGTACCTCGACTTCTTCGCCGGCGCGGGGTCCCTCAACTACGGCCACAACAACCCGGTGCTGAAACGCGCTCTGATCGACTACATCGAGCGCGACGGCGTCACCCACGGCCTGGACATGTCCACCACGGCCAAGCGGGCCTTCCTCGAGGCCTTCCAGAACATCATCCTGCGGCCGCGGGACCTCCCGTACAAGGTCATGTTCCCCGGCCCGACCGGCACCAACGCCGTCGAGTCGGCGCTGAAGCTGGCCCGTAAGGTCAAGGGCCGCGAGGCGATCGTCTCGTTCACCAACGCCTTCCACGGCATGTCGCTCGGCTCGCTCGCCGTCACCGGCAACGCCTTCAAGCGCGCGGGCGCCGGCATCCCGCTGGTGCACGGCACCCCGATGCCGTTCGACCACTACCTCGACGGCCAGGTGCCGGACTTCCTGTGGTTCGAGCGCCTGCTGGAGGACCAGGGCTCCGGCCTGAACCAGCCGGCCGCCGTCATCGTCGAGACGGTCCAGGGCGAGGGCGGCATCAACGTCGCACGCGCGGAGTGGCTGCGCGAGCTGGCCGACCTGTGCGAGCGCCGCGACATGCTGCTGATCGTCGATGACATCCAGATGGGCTGCGGCCGCACCGGCGCCTTCTTCTCCTTCGAGGAGGCGGGCATCGTGCCGGACATCGTGACCGTCTCGAAGTCCATCAGCGGCTACGGGCTGCCGATGGCGCTCACCCTGTTCAAGCCGGAGCTGGACATCTGGGAGCCGGGCGAGCACAACGGCACCTTCCGCGGCAACAACCCGGCCTTCGTCACGGCCGCCGCGACCCTGGACACGTACTGGGCCGACGGCCAGATGGAGAAGCAGACCCTCGCCCGCGGCGAGCAGGTCGAGCAGGCCCTGCGCGCCATCGTCGACGAACTCCCGGAGGAGGCCGAGTACCGCGGCCGGGGCCTGGTCTGGGGCATCGAGTTCGCCGACAAGGAGCGCGCGAGCGCCATCGCGGCCCGCGCCTTCGAACTCGGCCTGCTCATCGAGACCTCGGGTCCCGAGAGCGAGGTCGTCAAGCTGCTCCCCGCGCTGACCATCAGCCCGGAGGAGCTGGACGAGGGGCTGCGCACCCTCGCCCGTGCGGTGCGCGAGACGGCCTGACGGCCCTTGGCCGGCGGCCAGGTAACGCCGTCCTTGACCGCCGGCCCCGTACCGCCGACCGTAGAGACAGAAAGGCACCATCACCGTGATCGTCCGGTCCTTCAAGGACATCGAGGGCACCGACCGGCATGTCAAGTCCGCGTCGGGCACCTGGGAGAGCAAGCGCATCATCCTCGCCAAGGAGCGCGTCGGCTTCTCCCTGCACGAGACCGTCCTGTACGCGGGTACGGAGACCTCCATGTGGTACGCCAACCACATCGAGGCCGTGGTCTGCGTCGAGGGCGAGGCCGAGCTCACCAACGACGAGACCGGCGAGAAGCACATCATCACGCCGGGCACCATGTACCTGCTCGACGGGCACGAGAAGCACACGATGCGGATCAAGCAGGACTTCCGCTGCATCTGTGTCTTCAACCCGCCGGTCACGGGCCGCGAGGACCACGACGAGAACGGTGTGTACCCGCTGCTCACCGAGCCCGCGGACAACTGAACTTCCCCTTGGGGAACCGAGAGATCCCCCATGGGGAGCAGAAAGACAGGGCCGGTACGAGAGGAGAAGGAGCACCACCATGACCATCGCACCCGAGCGAACGGCCGATCTCTATCCGACGCGTGGCGCGACAGAGGTCAGCACCCCGCGTCTGGACCCGGTCGTCTGGTCGGAGCCGGGGGCCCCTGGCCCCATCCAGCCGTCCGAGCTGCGCGACTTCGACCACGACGGCTTCCTCGCGATCGATCAGCTGATCACCCCCGACGAGGTCGCGACGTACGCCGCCGAGCTCAACCGGCTGATCTCCGACCCCGCCATCCGGGCCGACGAGCGCTCCATCATCGAGCCGAAGTCGCAGGATGTGCGGTCGGTCTTCGAGGTGCACAGGATCAGCGAGGTGTTCGCGGAGCTCGTGCGCGACCCGAGGGTGGTCGGCCGGGCCCGCCAGATCCTCGGCTCCGACGTGTACGTCCACCAGAGCCGGATCAACGTCAAGCCGGGCTTCGGAGCCTCGGGCTTCTACTGGCACTCGGACTTCGAGACCTGGCACGCCGAGGACGGCCTGCCCCGGATGCGCACGGTGTCCGTCTCGATCGCGCTGACCGAGAACTACGACACCAACGGCGGCTTGATGATCATGCCCGGGTCGCACCGGACGTTCCTCGGCTGCGCGGGGGCCACGCCGAAGGACAACTACAAGAAGTCGCTGCAGATGCAGGACGCGGGCACGCCGTCGGACGAGGCGCTGACGGGCTTCGCGAGCCGGCACGGCATCAAGCTGTTCACGGGCAAGGCGGGCTCCGCGACCTGGTTCGACTGCAACTGCATGCACGGCTCGGGCGACAACATCACGCCCTTCCCGCGCAGCAACGTCTTCATCGTCTTCAACAGCGTGGAGAACGAGGCCGTGGAGCCGTTCGCGGCGCCGATCCGGCGCCCGGAGTTCATCGGCGCGCGCGACTTCACGCCCGTGAAGTGACGGTGAAGTGAGCGCGACGTGGTGATTGCGGTGACTGCGGTGACCGCGAAGTGAGGCCATAGCGCCACAGCGCCACAGCGCCGCGTGGAACGCGGGAGCCCCGTCCGGCCGTGGGTGCGTCAGCCGGACGGGGCTCCCGTTCGTTCAGGGGCGCTCTTGCTCTTTCACGGGCGGACGCCGGACAGCACGTCGAGCAGACGGTCCACGTCCGCCGAGGTGTTGTAGAGGTGGAAGGCGGCGCGGAGGTTCCCGGCGCGGGCGGAGACGTACACCCCGGCCTCGGCGAGACGCTCCGCGGCGTGGCCGAGGCCGGGCACCGCGACGATCGGCGACCCCGGCGCCGGCACGGGCTCGTGCCCGAGCCCCAGTCCGAGTCCGGCGAGGCCGGTGCGGAACCGGTCGGCGAGAGCCGCGTCGTGGGCGTGAATCGTCTCCGGCCCGAGCTCCTCGACGAGCTCGAGGGAGTGCCGGGCGGCCACGTACGAGAAAGGGCTGGGGCTCTCGTCGAAGCGGCGGGCGGATTGGGCGAGTTGCCCGACTGGTCCGTAGCAGCTGTCCCAGGGCTCCTCACCCGCGACCCACCCCGCGAAGACGGGCGTGAGCCCGCCGAGGTCCTCGGGGACGGTGAGGAAGGTGACGCCCCGCGGGCACATCAGCCACTTGAAGGCCACGGCCACGGTGTAGTCGAAGTCAGCGGCGGTGAGCGGCAGCCAGCCCGCCGCCTGGGAGGCGTCGACGAGCGTACGGGCCCCGTGGGCACGGGCCGCGGTCCGTACGGCCTCCAGGTCCGCGATCCGGCCGTCCGCCGACTGGGCGGCGCTGACGGCGACGAGCGCGGTGGACGGGCGTACGGCATCGGCCAGGTCCTCGAGCGGCGCGCTGCGCACGGTGAGGTCGCGGCGGACGACGAAGGGGTTGACGAGGGAGCTGAAGTCGCCGTCGGCGACGAGGACTTCCGCGCCGGAGGGCAGCGAGGTCGCGATCAGCCCGGCGTACACGGCGACCGAGGCCCCGGCGGCCACGCGGGTGACCGGCACCCCGGCGAGGCGGGCGTACGTGGCGCGGGAGGCCTCGACAGCCTCGAAGCCCTCCTGCGGCTTGCCCGCGGCCGCGTCCTCGACGGCGGCGCGCATGGCGGTGACGGAACGGGCGGGGATGAGCCCGCTGGAGGCGGTGTTGAGATACGTCGTCTGCGGCGCGAACTCGGCGCCGCCGAGGCTCTTCTCCATGCCCCTCACTATGGGCCCCGGCGATCTCCCCGTCCATCGCTCATCTTTGACGGAATTCCCCAAGCGATGCTTATGCATGGGGTCTGACCTGCGGGGCAGCCGGGAGGAGCCGGACCAGCCGGCGCAGCAGCCGTACGTACGGACTCCAGCGGGCGGGGCTCGCGACGTCGCCCGTGCAGGCGCGCGCGGCGCGGTCGAGGCCGTCCTCGATGACGGCGTCGTGGAGGGGGCGGTAGAGCAGCGGCCAGGTGAGGCGGGCTGGGCCACGCGCGGTCATGGCGAGCGTGTGGCGCAGGACTGCCGTGCTGCCCTCCTGGCCGGGGTGGACGCTGTACGAGTGGAAGCCGTGGAAGCCCCGCGGCCCGCTGAAGGCGAAGCGCACCCACTGGCCGGGCGCATAGGCCGTGACCTCATAGCCCCCGGCGCACCGGCAGCACCGCAGAGGCGCGGCCGTGCGCCGGGGCGCGGCCGTGCCCCGCTGGCCCGTGTTCTGGCGGCCGCCGCGTCAGGGCTCTTGGTGGCCGTTTACGCGGCGCGGGAGGCCCAGCGGGTTGGTGTCGCGGAGTTCCGGAGGGAGCAGTGCCTCAGGCGTGGCCTGGAAGGTGACCGGGCGCAGCCAGCGCTCGATCGCCGTGCCGCCGACTGACGTGGACGTCGAAGTCGTCGCCGGGTACGGCCCGCCGTGGTGCTGGGCAGGGGCCACGGCGACGCCCGTCGGCCAGCCGTTGACCAGTACCCGCCCGGCGAGCGGCGTGAGTTCGGCCAGCAGCCGCGCCGCCAGTCCGTCGCCCTCCCCCGCCTCGCCCGCTCCGAGGTGAACGGTCGCGGTGAGATTGCCCGGCAGCCGTCCGAGGACCGCCGTGATCTCGGCCTCGTCCTCGTACCGCGCGACGACCGTCACAGGCCCGAAGCACTCCTCCAGCAGCAGCCCATGCTCGCCCCCATCGGCGAGCCGCCCCGCCGGGACGGTGAGGAAGCCCGCGGCCACGGCATTCTCGCCGGTCTCGCCTGGCGTGACCGGGCTCTCGACACCCGTGAGCGCCGTCCGCGCCCGTACGCCCGCCACGAACGCGTCCCGCATCCGCGCGTCGAGCAGCACGCCCTCCGTGGTGTCGCTGACGGCCTTGGTCAGGGCCTTGACCACCCGGTCCCCCGCCGCGCCCGCGGGCGCGAGTACCAGCCCGGGCTTGGTGCAGAACTGGCCCGCGCCGAGCGTCATCGACCCGGCGAGATCCGCGCCGATCTCCTCCGCGCGCTCCTGCGCCGCGGCCTCCGTGACGACGACCGGGTTGAGGCTGCCCAGCTCGCCGTGGAAGGGGATGGGCACCGGGCGGGCGGCGGCCGCGTCGAAAAGCGCGCGCCCGCCGCGAATCGAACCGGTGAATCCGGCCGCGGAGATCAGCGGGTGCCGCACCAGCTCGACGCCCGCCTCGAAGCCGTGCACCAGACCCACCACGCCCTCCGGCAGGCCGTGCCGCCCCGCGGCCATGCGCAGCAGGGCGGCGCACAGCTCGGAGGTGCCGGGGTGGTCGGGGTGCGCCTTGACGACGACCGGGCAGCCCGCGGCGAGCGCACTCGCCGTGTCGCCGCCGGGGACGGAGAAGGCGAGCGGGAAGTTGCTGGCGGAGTAGACGGCGACGACGCCGAGCGGCACCTTGTAACGCCGCAGGTCGGGCCGGGGGACGGGGCCCGCGGAAAGAGGTGCGCGCGAAGCGCTCGTTGGAGGGGTGGTGGCGGGCGACGGGTGGGAGTGGTCGATGACGATGTCGAGGAACGCGCCCTCGTCCACGACGTCCGCGAACGCGCGCAGCTGGTACGTCGTACGGGCCAGCTCGCCCGTGAGCCGGCCGGGCCCGAGTGCGGTCTCCGCGTCGGCGGCCTCGATGACGTGGTCACCGGCCTCGTCGAGCAGGTCTGCGGCACTCCGCAGGAACGCTGCGCGCACGGCCCGGTCGGCGAGGGCTCCGCGCGCGGCGTGGGCAGCGCGCACCACCCGGTCGACCTCCTCCGCAGTGGCCTCGACCGCAACCTGCTCCCGCTGCTTCCCGGTTCGGGGGTCGACACTCCAGACTGGTGCTGCTGGTGCTGCCACCGCGGATCCTCCTGCTTGCCGCTCACAGGGCATTGTTCGATATGCTGAACATTGTCCCTGATGATGAACTCTTCCGGGACCCTATTTCCGGTCGAACGAAGGGGTCAAGGGCGATGCCGGTTGCGGAGTCGGGCGGGGCCCAGGTCAAGTCGGCGGTACGGACCGTGGAGTTGCTCGAGTTCTTCGCCGGGCGGCCGGGCATGCACAGCCTGGCCGCGGTCCAGGAGGCCGTCGGCTACCCGAAATCCAGCCTCTACATGCTGCTGCGCACCCTGGTGGAGCTGGGCTGGATCGAGACCGACGCGACCGGCACGCGCTACGGCATCGGCGTCCGCGCGCTGCTCGTCGGCACCTCGTACATCGACGGCGACGAGGTCGTGGCCGCCGCCCGCCCGACCCTGGACCGGCTCTCGGACGACACCACAGAGACCATCCACCTCGCCCGCCTCGACGGCACCAACGTCGTCTACCTCGCCACCCGGCAGTCGCAGCACTACCTGCGCCCCTTCACCCGCGTAGGCCGCCGCCTCCCGGCCCACTCCACCTCCCTCGGCAAGGCGCTCCTCGCGACCTACTCCGACGAGCAGGTGCGCAAGCTGCTCCCCGAGACGCTGAGCCCGCTCACCGAGAACACCATCACCGACCGCGAGAAGCTCATCGAGGAGCTGCGCGTGGTCCGCGAGCAGGGCTACGCGGTGGACCGCGAGGAGAACACGATCGGCCTGCGCTGCTTCGGCGTCGCGATCCCCTACCGGACGCCGGCCCGGGACGCGATCAGCTGCTCGGTGCCGGTCGCCCGGCTGACCCCGGCCCACGAGCAGACGATCAAGGACGCGCTGTTCGACGCCCGCGACCGGCTCACCCTCGCGACGCGCCGCCTCTGACGCCGCCTCTGACGCCGGCGCGGATGAGGCGCGCCTCCTCCGCTCGGCGGAGGCGGATCGCCGTACGGGCTGAGGCGCGGTCCGGGAGCCCGGCGGAACGCTGGTGGGCATGGCACAGACACCGCTCGCTTCCACCGCATCCGGCTCCCACGCCTCACAAGGCTCCCCCGCCTCGCCAGGCTCCCCCGGCTCCCCGGGCGACCCCGTACGCACGAGCATCGCCCGCCGGGCTCTCCGTACGGCCGCCATCGCCGCCTGCCTCCCGTATCTCTCGCTCAAGATCGCTTGGATCTCCGGCAGTCACCTCGGCATCCCCGAGGGCAGCTCGCTGCGCAACGCCGGGACCGGCATGGCCCTCGCCAACGGCCTCACCGTCCTCATGGACGGCTGCGTGATCGTGCTCGCGCTGCTGCTCACCCGGCCGTGGGGGCAGCGGACCCCGGCCTGGCTGCTGCTCCTGCCCGTGTGGGTCGGCACCGGGCTGCTCGTGCCGATCATGACCGGATATCCGCTCCAGCTGCTGGTCAAGGCACTTGGCGGATCCGTGAACACGGGCACGGCCACCGCTACGGGCGCCAAGGACCCGTTCCTCGACGAGTGGGTCTTCGGGGTCGTCTACGGCGGCTTCATCGTCCAAGGACTCGCTCTGGGCGCCCTGTTCGTGCTGTACGCGCGGGACCGCTGGGGCCATCTGTGGCGCGGCCCGCTCGGGGACCTGCCCGCGAGCCCAACCCGGCCCGCACAGCAGGCCGCCGCCGTCGCCGCCGCGCTGCTCGCCCTGCTGCCCCTGACCATGCACCTGCTGTGGGCCTGCGGCTCGAACGCCGGGCTCAGCGAGTCCCGGGCCGGGGAGAGGGCGAGCGACTTCTACGCCCTGGAAGCGGTCTTCGTCCTCTTCGCGCTCGGCACGGTCGCGGGCACGCTCATGCTCGCCTTCCGCCTCGGGCGCACCGTACCGCTGCGCGTGCCCCTGGCCCTGGCATGGACCGGATCCAGCGCGCTCGCCTGCTGGGGCGGCTGGCTGACGCTCTCCGCGGCGGTCGCGGACGACCCGGCGAAGGAGGTCCCGTACGCCATGAGCCTGACCTACGCTGTCCAGGTGATCGTCGGGATGCTGGTCGCCACCATCGGCGCCTACTTCCTCGCCGAGGGCGCGGGCGGACGCGGAGGCGAGGGCGGAGGCCAACGACAGGGCCAACGCGGAGGCCCGCGCGGCGGCGAAGGCAGGGGCCGGCGCGGAGGCCGGCGCGGCTTCGAGCGCGCCGCGGCCGCGCAGCGCCGCACGCCGTGAGCGCTCTGCGCCGGACGGCCCGCGCCTTGATCGGGCGGCGTGCCCGGCTGCGCTGGATCCATCTGGTGCTCGGCGGGGCGTTGTTGATGCCGTACTTCCTGCTGGCGAGCGTTGCCGTGGGCCCGCTCGCCCCGGACCGGAACGTCTTCACCGCCCTGCCGCTGCAGCTCGCCGCATACGCCCTGGCGCTGCCGGTCGCCGCGCTGACCGCCTTCTTCCCGCTCGTACGGCCGCTGTCGGTGGCCGCGGTCCGGGCGCTGTGCGGTGTCCCGGCGGAGAGCCTGGCGGGCGGACCGGCGCAGTCACGCGCGGCACGGATCCGCACCGCGGTCTGGTACACCCTGCATCTCGCGCTCGGCGGGGTGATCAGCGGAGCCACCCTGGCCGTACCGCCGTTCTCCGCCGTCCTGGTGGTGCTGCCGCTCTTCGCCGGGCTGCGCGACTCCCGGCTGGGCGTCCCCGAGGTCTTCGACGGCGCGGGCCTGGCGCTCGCGCCGGTCGCGGGCGTCGCCGTACTGATCGCGCTGGCGGCCGTGGCCGCGGCTGCCGGGGCGCTGCTGGCCCGCTGCGCGCCCGCGCTGCTCGGCCCCACGCCCGCCGACCGGCTCGCCGTCGCCGAGGAGCGGGCCGCCGCGCTGGCGCAACGGAACCGGGTCGCCCGCGAACTGCACGACTCCGTGGGCCACGCGCTCAGCGCGGTGAGCCTTCAGGCGAGCGCGGCGCGCAAAGTCCTGGACGCAGACCCGGAGTTCGCCCGGGAAGCGCTGGCCGCCATCGAGGAGACCGCGCGGCGTACAGTCGGCGAGCTCGACACCGTACTGGGCCTGCTGCGCGAGGGGGAGGACCGCGGGGGCGAGGACGACGAGGGCGCGCGGGCTCCCGGACCCACGCTCGCCGAGCTCGGCGGGCTGCTGGACCGGACGCGCGCGGCGGGAGCCGCCGTCGAGCCGACCACGCTCGGGGAGCTGGGCGGGCTGCCCGACGTGGTGTCCCGCGAGGCGTACCGGATCGTGCAGGAGGGGCTCGGCAATGCGCTGCGGCACGCGGGGCAGGTGCCGGTGCGGCTGCGGATCGCCCTGGACGAGGGGGAGTTGGAGATCAGGATGGAGAACCCGGTGGTGGCACGGCGGGATGAGGCGGGGCGCGCTGAGGCCGACCGCGCAAAGGCCGACCGCAGCGCAAAGACCGGGCGCTCAGAGGGGGGCGGTGGACGCGGCCTGCGCGGCATTGCCGAGCGAGCCGCGCTCCTGCACGGCAGCTCGTCGGCCGGGGAGGACGGTGGCGTGTGGCGCCTCACCGTACGGCTGCCCGTGGAGGCCGCCCGGTGACGCTGCGGATCGTGCTCGCCGACGACGAGCGGATGGTGCGGACCGCGCTCCGGGCGATCCTGGAGGCCGAGCCCGGTCTCACGGTCGTCGGAGAGGCGGCGACCGGCGCCGAAGCCGTACCGCTGATCCGCGAACTGCGCCCGGACGTCGTGCTGATGGACGTACGGATGCCGGAGATCGACGGCATCCGCGCCACTGAGCAGCTGCTCGGGTCGATGCCGGAGCCCCCGCGCATCATCGTGGTGACGACCTTCGAGAACGACTCCTACGTCTACGAAGCGCTGCGCGCAGGTGCCAGCGGCTTCCTGCTCAAGCGCTCGACCGCCGACGAACTCGTCCAGGGCGTACGGCTGGTGGCCCGCAGCGACTCGCTGCTCTTCCCCGCCGCCGTCCGCTCCCTGGCCGCCGAGCACGCGACCGCCGTCGGCCCGCGCCAGGCACCGCCCTGGCTCGCCCGGCTCACGGAGCGTGAGGAGGCGGTGCTGCGGCTGATGGCCTCGGGGCTGTCGAACGCGGAGATCTCCGAGCGACTGCGGGTCGGCCCGGCGACCGCCAAGACCCATGTGGCGGCGGTGCTCGCCAAGCTCGGCGTCCGCGACCGCACCCAGGCGGTGATCGCCGCCTACGAGTCCGGCTTCGTACGGCCCCGATGAGCGGTCTCCGGCGCCGCAACGCCAACCCGCCCGAACAACCCGCCCGGACCACCCGCCCCAACGGCCGCCCGAACATGAAGACTTCCTGAGAAGAGCCTCATGCGGGAACGCCCGGCTCTGCCCGGTTCGTCTTCTCCATGATGAACAAGACGATCAGGCGCGCCGCGGCCTTCTGCCTGCTGCTGGCCTTCGCCGTGCTCCTGCGGGCCACGTGGGTGCAGGCTGTCCAGGCCCGGGCGCTCGCGGACAGCTCCGACAACCGGCGGAAGGTCATCGCGCAGTACGCGCAGCCGCTCGGGGACATCATCGTGGCCGGAGAGCCGGTCACCGGGTCGAGGAGGACGGAGAGCGGAGACCTCGCCTACGCGCGCACGTACACCGACGGAGAGCTGTACGCGCCGGTGACCGGCTACAGCTCCCAGGTCTACGGCGCGACGCAGCTCGAGGGCGTCTACCAGGACGTCCTGGACGGCACCGACACCCGGCTGAAGAACCCGGCCGATGTGCCGACCGGCAAGGAGACCGAGCCGGGCGATGTCCTCACCACCATCGACCCGGCTGTGCAGAAGGCCGGTTCCGAGGCACTGGGCAGCAAGAAGGGCGCGGCTGTGGCGCTGGATCCCGCCACCGGCGCCGTCCTCGGCATGGTCAGCACGCCCGGCTACGACCCGGGGCGGATCACCGGCGGCTCGGCGGCGGACACGCGGGCGTGGCGGGAGCTGACGGAAGGCGAGGACAAGCCGATGCTCAATCGCGCGCTGCGGCAGACCTATCCGCCCGGCTCGGCCTTCAAGCTGGTGGTCGCGGCCGCGGCGCTGGAGGACGGGCTCTACGGGTCGGTGACCGAGCCCACCCGCAGCCCGGACCCGTACACCCTGCCGGGCTCCAGCAAGGTGCTGACGAACGAGAACCCCTCGGCGCCGTGCGAGAACGCGAGCATCCGCACCGGACTCCAGTACTCCTGCAACAACGTCTTCGCCAAGATGGCCGTCGACCTGGGGCAGGACAAGGCGAAGGCGATGGCGGAGAAGTTCGGCTTCAACACCGACAAGATGGACATACCCGTGCGGGCCGCCAAGAGCGTCTACCCGTCGGACATGGACAGGGCGCAGACGGCCCTCTCCGGTATCGGGCAGTTCGATGTGACCGCGACCCCGCTGCAGATGGCGATGGTGACCGTGGCCCTCGCGAACGGCGGCGAGCTGGCCGCGCCGCACATGGTGGACCGAGTGACGGACGGCGACGGGAACAGCCTGGAGGACCACTCCGGCCCCGAGACGTCCCGGGTCGTGAGCTCCGGCACCGCAGAGCAGCTGCGGGACGCGATGGTGACCGTCGTGGAGCGCGGCACCGGCAGCAACGCGCGGATCGGCGGCACCGAGGTCGGCGGCAAGACCGGCACGGCGCAGAACGGCGTCGACAACAGCCGGAAGCCGTATGCCTGGTTCGTCTCCTACGCGAAGGCGGACGACGGGAAGCAGGTGGCGGTCGCGGTGGTCGTCGAGGACTCGGACGCGGCCCGCTCGGAGGTCAGCGGCAACGGCCTGGCGGCCCCCATCGCCAGGAAGATGATGGAGGCCGCGCTGACCTAGGTTCGGCGGCCGGGGGGGATCAGCCCGTCACTTGACGCCGAGCAGTTGCTCGACCGGGTCGATCGCGAAGTAGACGGCGAAGAGCACAGACGTCCCCCACAGCAGCGGGTGCACCTGGCGCGCCTTGCCGAGCACCGTCTGGATGACGGCGTAGGCGAGGAATCCCGCGCCGATTCCGTTGGTGATGGAGTACGTGAACGGCATCACGGCGATCGTGAGGAACGCGGGGATCGCGATCTCGTACCGTTCCCAGTCGATGTGCCGGACCTGCGACATCAGCAGGAAGCCGACGACGACCAGCGCGGGGGCCGCGGCCTGGGCCGGGACGACGGTGGCGAGCGGCGTGAGAAAGAGCGCGCCCGCGAAGAGTGCGCCGGTGACGACGCTGGCGAATCCCGTACGGGCGCCCTCGCCGACACCCGCGGCCGACTCGATGTAGCTGGTGTTGGAGGACGCGGAGGCCGCACCACCCGCGACGGCCGCCGCGCCGTCGATGAGCAGCACCCGGCCGAGGTTCGGCACCTTGCCCTTGTCGTCGAGGAGCCCGGCCTCGTTGCTGATACCGACGACGGTGCCCATCGTGTCGAAGAAGTCGCTGAGCACGAGCGTGAAGACGAGCAGCACCAGCGTGATCAGGCCGATCTGCTCGAAGGCCCCGAAGAGGCTGAAGGATCCGATGAGCCCGAAGTCGGGGGCGGACACGATGTCGTCGGGCACGGTCGGCGCGGTGAGGCCCCAGGCGGCCGGCTTGATGGCCGCGATCTCGTTGATGACGATGGCGACGACCGTCATGGCGACGATGCCGAGGAGGATCGCGCCGCGCACCTTGCGGGCCACGAGCGCGACGGTCAGCAGCACGCCGAGACAGAAGACCAGCACGGGCCAGCCGGCCAGTCGGCCGCCGTCCCCGAGCTGGACCGGCACCGCGCCGGTCTCACCTGGGATACGGGTGGCGAAGCCCGCGTCGACAAAGCCGATGAAGCCGATGAAAAGGCCGATGCCGACACTGATCGCCTGCTTCAGCGGCTGCGGGATGGAGTGCATGACCGCCTCGCGCAGGCCCGTCACGACGAGCAGGCAGATGACGAGACCTTCCAGGACCACCAGCCCCATCGCGTCCTGCCAGCTCATCAGCGGTGCGAGCTGGAAGGCGACGACGGCGTTGAGCCCGAGTCCGGCGGCGATGGCCAGCGGAAGGTTGCCGCCGACACCCATGGCGACCGTCATCACGGCCGCCACCAGCGCCGTCGCGGTGACCAGTTGCGGCCCCGACAGGTGGTGACCGAACTTGTCGGTCGCGCCACCCAGGATGATCGGGTTCAGCACCAGGATGTACGCCATGGTGAAGAACGTGGCGAAGCCGCCGCGTATCTCGCGAGCGAAGGTGGATCCGCGCTCGCTGATCCGGAACCAGCGGTCGACCGGCCCCGAGGCGGGGGCCGGCGGCGCTGCGGGCTTGTCGGTGACCTGTCCGGACATGGCACTCCTCGGCGGACGGGCGGGCGGGGTAGCTGGATTGTTCCCGCAGTTGGACCGTTTCAGGTTGTCAACGTGTTACGGAACGACCATCAACCCCATCACGCCACCTCAGCCGCTTCAGCCTCCCTCGGCCCGCCGCACCCCTCGTCACCCCGCGTGCGGCTGAGCACCTCGCCCGGCCGGGGCACCGGGCAGGTCGGGCCGACGCCGCGGACCCGGCCGGGTCGGGCCGCGGGCGGGCGGGGGCGGGCCCCCTCGCCGTCGGCCCCCGGCGCTGTCAGGGGCGTGTCAGGCGAGGATCGACTCGACCATGTCGAGGTCGGCGTTGGATGCCAGTCCGGCGTGGTAGAGGCGGAGTTCGGTCGCGCCGAGTACGCGGGCGTGGGCCGCGTCGACCGCCAGCGTTGCCGGGCTGCCGCCCATCCCGGTGACGACGGTGAAGTTCGCGGCGAGAGTGGTGCGTTCGGTCGCCTGTGCCGCGAAGGGGGCGAGTACGGCAGTCCGTTCTGCCGGCGGCCCCGTGCAGGGGAGTACGGCCCCGTCGGCGTGGGCCAGAAGGCTCGACGGGTCGGTGCCGGCGTTGGCGCCGCAGCGGTGGACGGCCGGGTCGGCGTGCAGCAGTACACGGAACTCCGGCCCGGCCGCCTCCCGTACCGCCGCGACGGCGCCCCTCTGGAAGTCGTCGGCCATCCTCCCGCGCCACGCGCGCGTGGCGGCGGCCAGGTCCGTCCCGAGACGTTCCTCGACCTCGGCCCACTCCCCTGCCCGGTCGCCCGGCCCGGGGCCCGGTTCCCCCGACCACAGCGGCGCCAGCGCCCGTACGACGGCCGCCCGCAGCTCGTCCGGGTCCGCGCCTGCCGCCGCGTACCCCTCCCGGCACACCGCACAGAAGCAGAGCGACATCAGGTACTGGCCCGCGCCGCCCAGCCGCACCCCGGCGGTCTTGTCGTGGGCGTGCAGGTGAGCGAGGCCGTACCAGCCGCAGGACTCCAGCTCCGTCCCGCTCGTGCCGGACCGTACGGCGGCCTCCGCGGCGAGCGTGACGGCGTACTCCCGCACCTCGGGGCGGGCGATGCAGGGCGCCCAGGGGTAGCGGTCGCCGTAGACGTTGCGCACGGAGGTGTCCGGATGCTCGGCGCCGAGCCGGGAGTTGTGGGCGAGGACCACCCAGGAGTGGACCTCGAGCCCTTCGTCCGCGAGGGCTGCTGCGGCCTCGCCGTACGGGTCGGGGCCCGGCACCCAGCTCTGCTCGTACGGGCGCAGCGTCCGGCCCGCCCAGCGCGCCCGGTCCGGCGGGTAGAGCACGGCCGCGTGCTCGGCGGTGACGATCCGGTGGCGGGGGTGGCGCGGTGTCAGGGCGCGGGTGGAGTGGTAGGCGGAGGCGAGGGTGACCTGCCGGACGCCGAGGCGCGCGATGCGGCGCGCGGCGTGCGGGTCGCCGACGACGTCCCAGGGGTAGAGGAAGGCGGAGGCTCGCACATCGGCTCCCGAAGCTCTCGGAGGCGGGTCAGCGGAGGTCGGTCAGTGGTGGCCCAGTCGGTGGAGGTCACGCTCGGTCAGGGACAGTCGGATGGGGCTCGAAGGCTGCCCGGACCGCGCTCAAGTGGAATCAGAGGCCGGTCAGTCGGCGGCCGGCAGAGCCAGGCCGTGCTCGATCAGCTCGGCCAGCGCCTTGATGTGAGCGGGGCTCGGCTCACTGAGCGGGGGCCTGACCTCGCCGACATCGGGGCCGCGCAGCCGGACTCCCGCCTTCACGAGCGAGACCGCGTAACCGCGGCCCTGCCGGCGCAGCTCGACGAGCGGCCGGTAGAAGCCGTCCAGCAGGCGGTTGACCGTCTCGTCGTCGCCGGAGTTCAGCGCCTTGTGGAAGGCGAGGGCGATCTCGGGGACGAAGCAGAAGACGGCCGAGGAATAGAGCAGGACGCCGATGCCGCGGTAGGCGAGGCAGGTGAGCTCGGCGGTGGGCAGGCCATTGAAGTAAAGGAAGTCCCGGCCGGGCAGCTCGGTGCGGACGGCGCTCATGATGCGCTGCATGAGGTCAAGGTCGCCGAGGCCGTCCTTGAGGCCGATGATCCGCGGGATACGGGCGAGTTCGACGACCGTCTCCGGCTCGAAGACGGCGTTGTCGCGCTGATAGACGATCAGGTCGAGGGAGGTGGCGTCGGCGAGCGCGGCGTAATGGCGCAGCAGGCCACGCTGGTCGGGCACGACGAGATACGGCGGCATGGCGAGCAGCCCGTCCGCGCCCGCCACCTCCGCGATGCGCGCGTACGTGACGGCGAGCGCGGTCCCGTAGCCCGCGCCCGCGACGACGGGCACACGGCCGCCCGCCTCCTCGACCGCGGTGTGGACGCAGAGCCGGAACTCCTCGGTGTCGAGCGCGTGGAACTCGCCGGTGCCGCAGCAGACGAAGACGGCTGCGGCACCCGCGTCGATGCCGTTACGGATGTGGGTGCGGAGGACGTCGAGGTCGAGCCCGCCGTCGGGTCCGAAGGGGGTCACGGGGAAGAAGAGCAGGCCGTCGAGGCGCTCGGCGAGTGAGGCTGAGGTCACGGACTCTCCCTGGAGTGCGGCCATGCAGGGCGTACGGCACTCGTACATGTTTCTGATTGACATCCATATCCCTGAACATCGCCACGCTATGGCAGCGCGCTCCCGCAGGTCAAGGCCCAATATCCCCAGCCCGAAGGGGATTTCCCGGAGCCGGAGGCGCCCTTGACGAAGATCGGCAGCGCTCCTTACGTTGTCCATTGTCCATGCACATGAATTGTGTTTACGGATGGGGCCGTGGATGGCCCGCACAGAGCCCGCCGGGCCCGCCGAGTCCGCTGAACCTCCGAGCCCACTGCGTCCGCTGAGTCCAGGCACGAAACCGAGCCGCCCGAGGAGAGACCTTCGATGCCCGCTCCCCGCACCGTTCTGCTCACCGGCGCCGCCGGCGGCCTCGGCACCCTGATGCGGCAGCGGCTCCCGGCGTACGGCTACCGGCTGCGCCTCTTCGACCTCGTCCCGGTCGAGGGCGAGCCCGGCGCGATCACCGCCGACCTGGCCGACACGGACGCGCTGTGCGAGGCCGTGCGCGGCGTCGACGCGATCATCCACCTCGCCGGCATCTCCCTGGAGTCCACCTTCGACAAGATCCTGCACTCCAACCTCCAGGGCACGTACAACCTGTACGAGGCCGCGCGCACCGCGGGGGGCGTGCGCCGGATCGTCTTCGCCTCCAGCAACCACGCAGTGGGCTTCACCCCGCGCCCCGCGGAGGGCGACCCGCTCATCCCCATCGACACCCCGCACCGCCCCGACACCCTCTACGGCCTCTCCAAGTGCTTCGGCGAGGACCTCGCCTCCCTCTACTGGGACCTGCACGGCCTGGAGACCGTCTCGATCCGCATCGGCTCCTGCTTTCCCGAGCCGACCTCGGTCCGGATGCTCTCGGTCTGGATGAGCCCCGACGACGGTGCCCGGCTGCTGCACGCCGCGCTCACCGCCGAGGACGTGGGCCACACGGTCGTCTACGGCAGCTCGGCGAACACCCGGCTGTGGTGGGACCTGTCGAGCGCGCGCGCCCTGGGGTACGAGCCGCAGGACGACTCCGAGCCGTACGCGGCGAAGCTCATCGCGGAACAGGGCGAACTGGACCCCGCCAACCCGGACCACGCCCACCTGGGCGGCCACTTCTGCACCCGCCCGCCCATCTGGCCGCACTGATCCGGAGGTAATGGAACTGCAAAGCGGGGCCGCTCGTTACCCGAGGCATGACGGCAATGACCCCTGGTTCGAACATCCCGCTGCCCGTCGCGCGTGTGACGGTGGACGTCGCCGCACCCGTGCGGCTCGATGTGTCGGGCCTGCTGCTCTCCGGCTCCGGCAAGGTGCGCTCCGACGACGACTTCATCTTCTACAACCAGTCGGCGGGCCCCGGTGTCAGCTACCGCTCGGGCGGCGGCACGGCACCCGACGCGATCACCGTGGACACCGCGGCCGTGCCCGCCGACATCGAGAAGATCGTGATTACCGCGAGCCCCGACGCGGCAGGCCAGACCTTCTCCGGCATCGAGCCGACCGCGACCATCCGCAACGCGGACGACGGCAGCGCGATCGCCACCTTCACACCGCCGCGGCTGGGCAGCGAGACGGCGCTGGTCGTCGTCGAGGTGTACCGGCGCGGCGGAGCGTGGAAGGCCCGCGCCGTCGGGCAGGGGTACGCCAACGGGCTCGCAGGGATCGCGACCGACTTCGGCGTGACCGTCGAAGAGCCCGCCGCCACGCCCGCAGCACCGGCCGCCCCCGCAGCGTCGGCCCCCGCCACACCTGCAGCACCGGCCGCACCCACCTCACCCCCGGCCCCGCCCGCTCCCCAGCAGCCGCCCGCGCAGCCCACCGCTCCTCCCCCGCAGCCCGCGGCTGCTCCGGCCGCTCCCGCCTCGTCCGCACCCGCGCCCGCGGCCGCCCCGGCCCCCGCCCCCGGTGCCGGGAAGATCAGCCTCGACAAGGGCCGGGTCAGCCTCCAGAAGAACCAGACCGTCTCCCTCGTGAAGGGCGGCCGCCCGTTCCTCACGTCCGTGAAGATGGGCCTGGGCTGGGAGCCCGCCTACCGCGGCAAGGACATCGACCTCGACGCATCCGTCATCGCGTACGGCCCCGACCGCAAGAAGATCGACGCGTGCTACTTCGGCAAGCTGGTCATTCTGGGCGGCGTCATCCAGCACTCCGGGGACAACCTCACCGGCGAGGGCGGCGGCGACGACGAGGTCATCACCGTCCACCTGGGCGACGTGCCGCCGAACGTCACAGGGCTGGTCTTCACCGTCAACTCCTTTTCCGGACAGCGGTTCACCGAGGTCGCGAAGGCGTACTGCCGCCTCCTGGACGCCGGTTCCGGCCAGGAACTCGTCCGATTCGACCTCACCGGAGCCGAGCCGCGCACGGGTGTCATGATGTGCAAGCTGATCCGCCAGTACTCCGGGGAGTGGGAGATGACGGCCCTGGGCGAATACGTTGATTCGCGCACCGTGCGTGGCATGGTGAAGCCGGGCGGGAAGGCTCTCTGATGAGGTGACAGCAACGAAGCGAGGGCCGCTCATGGCGCATGAGCCGCGCATACCGGGCCAGGTCGACACGATCTACGGGTCCTGGGATCTCAGCAGCGTGCCCGCGTTCACGGGCGGATTCATCAACTTCGGCTACTGGCGGGGCATCCCGACGGGCCAGCCGCTCACCGAAGGCGACCGGCTGCGCTCCGAGCAGCAGCTCTACCGCGTCGTCCTGCAGGAGTTGGGCCGTACCGAAGGCCTCGACGCCGTCGAAGTGGGCTGCGGTATCGGCCTGGGCTGCGCCCTCGCGCTCCGGGAGTTCGGCTTCCGCGAGGTGTGCGGCATCGATCTGCACCCGGCCCAGCTCGACCGGGCGCGGATCGCCAACGCCGACGCCATGACCGAACACCCCGGCCGGCTCCGTTATGTACGCGGAGGGGCCGAGGCCATGCCCCTGCCAGACTGCTCGGCCGACTGCCTGTACTCGGTCGAGTCCGCACAGCACTTCCCCGACGTGCCGGGCTTCGCCCGCGAGGCGGCCCGCGTGCTGCGCCCGGGCGGGCGGATGGCCCTGGCCACCTTCTTCGCCCGCGACGGGCGCGCGGCCGAGGCGCTGCCCTGGCTGCTGCCCACGTACGCCGACGGCCTCGATCTCCCGCACGTCGTGGGACGCTTCGCCGAGACCCTGTCCTGCAGCGGCTTCACCGGCATCCGGACCCTGTCCATCGGCGAGGACGTCTGGGCGGCCTACGACCGCTGGCTCGCCCGGACGCCGCTGAAGGACCTCTGGCCCCGCCGCTTCCTCGAGGCGTACGAGACCGGACTCCTCGACTACTTCCTGGTCACCGCTGACGCCGCCACGGACCGGTGATCGCCAGCATGATGCCGGGGTCCTGGATGTTGGCGTAGAGGGTCCGCCCGTCCTGCGAGAAGACGACGCCGGTGAACTCGCTGAACTCCGGCTCCGCCTCGGTGCCGATGTTGAGGTCGTTGCGGGCGATCGGGTACGTCCGGCCGTCGTCCGTGGCCCCGAAGAGGTGCTGGATGCCCTCGCCGTCCTCGGCGATGACCAGCCCGCCGTACGGCGACACGGTGATGTTGTCGGGGCCGTCAAGGGCGCCGTCCTTGGACGGGTCCGGGTTGACGCCGAGCAGCACCTTGAGGGTGAGGGTCCGGCGGCGCGGGTCGTAGAACCACACCTGGCCGTCGTGGGCGACCGGGCTCTCCTCGCGGGCGTAGGAGGACACGACGTAGGCGCCGCCGTCGGCCCACCACATGCCCTCGAGCTTGCGGGCCCGGGTCACCTCGCCGATGTCGAACTGCTCGCGCACCGCCACCTCGCGCGCGTCCCGGTCGGGCACGTCCACCCAGTCCACGCCGTAGACCGTGCCGATCTTCGTGGCGCGCGAGAGGTCGTCGACGAACCGGCCGCCCGAGTCGTAGCACTTGGGCGCCTGGAGCACACCGGCGTCGTCGGCCAGCTTCCGCAGCTGCCCGCGGCCGTGCTTGAAGCCGTGCGGCGGCACCCAGCGGTAGAAGAGGCCGTTGGGCTCGGCGTCGTCCTCGGTGAGGTAGAGGTGGCCGCGCTTGGGGTCGACGACCACGGCCTCGTGGTCGTAGCGGCCGAGCGCCTTGATCGGCTGCGGGTTCCGGTTGGCCCGGCGGTCGTAGGGGTCGACCTCGAAGACGTAGCCGTGGTCCTTGGTCATGCCGTTCTCGCCGGCCCGGTCGGAGTTCTCCTCGCAGGTCAGCCAGGTGCCCCAGGGGGTGCGCCCGCCGGCGCAGTTGGTGGACGTACCGGCGATGCCGACCCACTCGGTGATCTGCCCGCCCTGCCGGTGAACCTCGACGATCGTGCAGCCGCCGGAGGCTGCCGGGTCGTAGACCAGGCCCTCGGCGAGCGGCACCGGGTACTTCCACTTCGACCGCGGGCCCTTGAGCTCGTGGTTGTTGACCAGCAGGGTCACATCGCGCGGGCCCTCGAAGGCGGCCGTGCCGTCGTGGTTGGAGGGGGTGAACTCGCCCGATTCCAGCTTGGTGACTCCGCTGTGGGTGATGATCCGGTACGAGAAGCCCGCCGGCAGCGCGAGGATGCCGTCCGGGTCCGGCTCCAGCGGGCCGTAGCCGAACTCGTGGCCACCGTGCCGCTCGGTGCCCTGCTCGTCGCCGTCACCCGCCTCACCGGCCTCCGATCCGATGGCCCCTGCGGTGGACAGCACGCCGACGCTGCCGACGAGGGCGACGCCCGCGCCGGTGTACGCGGAGCGCTTCGCGAAGTCTCTGCGGGTGAGCGGCATCTTCATCTCCTGGATGGCAAGGTCGGTCCCCATCTGTGCTGCGTCAACGGTGCCGCGCCCCGCCGAACTGCGGTTGAACACAACGCGACAGCAGGGGACCGATTGGAGAAGCCGTTCACTGTTCCACAACATCATCCCCGTTGGGCGAGACCGCAAAGAATCATGGCAAACAAGGTCATCAGTGCCATTCAATCAACAAGGCATGATTTACCACCAATCGGCTTGACATGCACCGGGCCAGGGCAATAGACATGCCCTACCTGCATCGCCCGTAAGAGAACGCGGGCCCCCCACGGCTGACCACCGTTATCACCGGCCGCCCGCCGACGCACTGGGGGCCGGCCGCAACGACGGCCGCGCTCCGGCTCAAGGACAGGTCCCGCGCAACGCCCCCCTTGGTTCCGTGCGCCCCAAAACGCGCGAGGCCGCCCAGGCGGAGCCCGGCGGGACCCCTACCGGGAAGAGGTGTTCTGGCATGAGCCAGCCCGAGATGATGCGAGGACCGACCGGGGGTCACGTCAGTGATTCCTCCCGTCAGCAGGCACTCTCCGACTTCCTGCGTCCGCACGCGCCCGTCTCCAACGTCGTCGGCTTCGGCCACGGCGTGAAGTGGACCGACGGGCAGCCGACCGGTGAGGAAGCCGTACTCGTCTTCGTGACCCAGAAGGTCCCCGAGTCGCTTCTGACCGAGCGGGATATGATCCCGCGTCACATGGACGACGGCACCCCGACCGATGTGGTCGCCGTCGGCCAGATCACCGCCCAGCGACAGCAGCACCGGTCCGCGCGTCTCGAGCAGCGGGACATGCCGTACCGGGCCGACGGCAGCCTGTCCGAGCAGCTGACCCCGCCGCTGCTGGAGGAACTGCCGCAGCTCGGCGCCTACGAACCGCAGCTCCTCAGGCGCAGGCTGCGCCCGGCCCCGTCCGGCTTCTCGGTCGGGAACGTACGGGTCACCGCGGGCACGCTCGGCAGCGTGGTGTACGACTTCCAGCCGGGTGCGACCACCGACCCGCCCGGGCCCGGCATCGGCGTGCCGTCCCGCTTCTACATCCTCAGCAACAACCATGTGCTCGCCGACTCCAACCGGGCACAGCTGGGCAGCGCGATCGTGCAGCCCGGGGTGTTCGACGGCGGCACGGACCCGGCCGACCGGATCGCCACACTGGCCCGCTTCGTCACCATCCAGTTCGCGCCGCAGATCCCGCTGGAGCAGCACAACAACGTGGTGGACGCGGCGCTCGGCACCGTGGAGTTCCAGGACGCCACCCGCGAGCAGTACTTCAGCGGCGCACCGCGCGCGTGGCGGCGCAAGTCCAATGTGGCGGTCGGCGACCTGGTGAAGAAGAGCGGCCGGACGACCAACATCAGCCTGGGCCGGATCATCTCGGTCGACGCCACGATCGATGTGAACTACGGGACGGCCGGCACGGCGCGGTTCAAGGACCAGATCCTGACGACGAACATGTCGGCGGGCGGCGACTCCGGCTCGCTGGTCACGAGTTACGACAACGTCGCGGTCGGTCTGCTGTACGCCGGCTCGGCGGTCGTGACCGTGCTCAACCACATCGAGAACGTCCGCACGCTGCTGCGCGTCGAAATCGCCGAGCAGCTGGCCTAGACCGGAGGACGAGTCATGACGACGACCGCACGGAAGAAGAGCCAGACCGAGCACCGCTATCTGAACGCGCAGGGCGCCGAGGTCAAGACGCGCGACGAAGCCTTCGCGACCCCGCTCGGTGCCTCCCCCGAGGCCGTCTCGGCGGAGTGCGCGCTGACCCTGCACAACGGCGCCGTCACCTTCGCGCTGAAGGTGCGGTACAACCCCAACTCCTACCCGCACGTGGTCACTGGGGGCGAGATCACGTCCGGTATCTGCGGCGCTCCGTGGAACATCACGGGCGGCTTCCTCGGCGAGCAGATCAGGATCGACGCGAAGCGGGCGGGCCAGGGCTCGTGCGCCAACACCATCACGATCGTCGGGGAGTTCCAGAACCCACCCGCCTATCGCGGCACCTACGGCTTCGACGGGGCCGCGTCCTCCTTCATGCACACCACGAGATACGAGTGCTGATCCGAAGCTGATCGCCCTCGACCCCAGGTTGATCGCCCTCGACCCGAGGTTGATCGGCCGCGGGGCCCCGGACGGCGGGGCCATGGCGACCCCCGCCGTCCGGCGGTCTTCCCCTCGGGTGGTCAGACTCGGAGTCGTCAGCCTCGGGGTCGTCAGCCTCGGGGTCGTCAGCCTCGGAGTCGTCAGCCGCCGGAACTCGGCTTCGAGCGGGCCTTGAAGGCCGCCTTGCGCGCCTCCTTGGCGATCTTCCTGTCCGGGTGCAGGCGCCCCATCACCTCCAGGACGTCCGCGGTCGCCGGGTGGTCCACCCGCCAGGCCGCCTCGAAGAAGCCGCTGTGCTGCCCGGCGACCCCTTGGATCAGCTCCCGCAGCTCCCCCGCGTCCTCCGCGCTCCCGAGCTGCGCCGCGATGGTGTCGATGGTCAGCCAGAAGACCATGTCCTGGGACGGCGGCGGCACATCCGTCGCGCCGCGCTCCGCGAGCCCCACGCGGGCGAGCCCGCCGAGCCGGGGGTCGTCGAGCACCTCCCGCAGGGCGGGCCCCGCCTCCGCGCCGACCAGCAGGAGCGCCTGCTGGCACGCGAGCCGCCGCCTCGGCGCGTGGGCGTCGTCGCCGCGCGCAGCGGCGAGGAGTTCCCGAGCGGCTTCGGCGGGCTCGCGCCGGGCGAGCCACTGCTCGGCCTCGGCCTGCGCCATGGCCTCCGGGTAGCCGGGCAGCCGGTCGAGCAGGACGTCGGCGCCCTTGTCCGCGAGGTCGCCGACGGCCGGGGCGTCGACCCCGTCGTCGAGCAGCCGGGCCCGTACGCCGTACACCCCGAGCTCCGTCAGCCGGACCATGCCGTAGCGCGAGACCTCCGCCTCGTCGACCTCCTGCGCGCCCTTCCGGGCCCCGCCCTCGCCGCCCCCGCCCGCGGTCTCCTCGCTCTCGTCGAGCTCCTCGATCAGCGACTCGTCCACCGGCTGGTAGTCGACGAGGCCCATGGTCGCGAGCAGCCGGAACTGGTCGTCGAGCCGCATCATCGCCGCGGAGACCTGCTCGAGGACGTCGTCCGTGGGCTCGTCCATGTCGTCGGGGACGATCACGGACGCGGCCAGGGCGGGCAGCGGCACCGCGGACTCGGCGGAGCCGCCTTCGAGGACGGTCAGCAGATAGAGGTTCCGCAGCACACCGTCCAGGAACCCGGCCTCTTCCTCAGGGTTCCAGTCCAGCGCGCCGAGGTCGGGGGCCCCGCCCTCCCCCGCCGCCTCGCCGATGCTCTCGAGAAGGTCGGCGAGGTCGGGCGCCACGGCGTCCCCGAGTACGGTCTCGAGCCCGCTCAGCCAGATGCCGAGTACGTCCTGGGGGCTGCCGGCGGTGATGAGCGCCGCGTCCTCCCCGGCCGTGGCGGTGCCGATCGCGGCGTCGTCCGCCTCGTCCGCGGTCTCGTCCTCGGTGATCTCGACGAGCCCGGTGTCGACGGCGAGCTGCCAGGCCTCGCTCGCGTCCGCCGCAGCGTACTCGTCGCCTTCGAGCCCGAGGTGGACGACCGCCTCGCGGACTCCCTCCTCGAGCAGCTCGCCGCCGGCCCCGACGCGGGTGCGGGGTCCGGCCCAGCGGGCGAGCCGTACGGCACGGGCGAAGAGGGGCGCGGCGAGAGCGTCCCGTGCCAGCTCGGCCTCCGGGGGCAGACGCACCGGGGGCATGGTGGGGCGTTCTCCGGACATCAGCAGGTTCTCCTCGGGACGGGGGCTTCAGCCGCGGGGCCGTGCGCTGCCCAAGCCTAGACGGATATGACCCCAACACCCGGTTCATGTCCCTGTCAGAAGCCGTACATCGGCCATCCCTTGACAACTCCCTTGCGCACACAGGAGATTGACGCGCGTAGAGCAGCAGTCGACACTCAGCATCGGCCGTGCGCCGACGTACGCCTCCGCGCGCCCCTCTACGCCCCGGTACGCCTCCGTCCCTCACCCCCTTCCGGAGACCTCGATGCCCTGGATACCCGCCCGTCCCCTCCGCAGCCCCGTCACCGTGGGCGCCGTCGCCGCCGCCGCCCTGGCGGCCGGACTGCTCGCCGCGCCCGGGTCGGCGACCGCCGCCGAGGTGCGTATCCACGACATCCAGGGCGACACCCGGGTCTCCCCGCTCGCCGGGAAGAAGGTCGCGGACGTCCCCGGCACGGTCACCGCGATACGCGCCTTCGGCTCCTCGCGCGGCTTCTGGGTGCAGGACCCGAAGCCGGACCGCGACCAGGCGACGAGCGAGGGCATCTTCGTCTTCACCGGGTCGAAGACCCCGGCCGTCACGGTCGGCGACTCCGTGCTGGTGTCCGGCAGGGCTGCCGAGTACTACCCGGGCGGAGCCTCCGCGGGCCTCCAGTCGGTCACCGAGATCACCCAGCCCGAGTGGACCGTCGTCTCCTCGGGCAATCCGCTGCCCGCGGCGTTCCGGCTCAACTCCTCGACCGTGCCGGATCGTTACGCCCCGACCGCTCAGGACGCCCCGACCGCCCAGGACGCGGACGGCGGCAGCATCGAGGCCCTGCCGCTGCGCCCGCGCTCGTACGCCCTCGACCGGTACGAGTCGCTGGAGGGCATGCGCACCCAGGTCTCGGATGCCCGGGTGGTCGGCGCGAGCAGCGAGTTCAACGAACTGTGGGTGACGGCGGAGCCGCACCGGAACCGTACGGAGCGCGGCGGCACGCTCTACGCCTCCTACCGCGACCAGAACGGCGGCAGGGTCAAGGTCGCCTCCCTCATCCCCTTCGCCGAGCGGCCGTTCCCGAAGGCGGATGTCGGCGACGAGCTCGACGGCGTCACGGCCGGCCCCCTGGACTACGACCAGTTCGGCGGCTACGAGCTGCAGGCCACCGCACTCGGCGAGCGACACGACAACGGCCTGGACCGGGAGAAGACCAGGAAGCAGGCCGAGTCCGAACTCTCCGTCGCCACCTACAACGTGGAGAACCTCTCCCCGAAGGACTCCACGGCCAAGTTCGAGCGCCTCGCCGAGGCCGTCGTCGCAAACCTCGCCTCGCCCGACATCATCGCCCTGGAGGAGGTCCAGGACGACAACGGCCCCACCAACGACAAGGTCGTCTCCGCGGGCGACACCCTGAAGAAGCTGACCGCGGCGATCGCGACCGCCGGCGGCCCCTCGTACTCCTGGCGCCAGATCGACCCGGCCGACGACCAGGACGGCGGCCAGCCCGGCGGCAACATCCGGGTCGCCTTCCTCTTCAACCCGGAGCGGGTCTCCTTCACGGATGTGGCGGGCGGCGACGCCACGACACCCGTGACGCCGGTCCGCGGGGAGGACGGCGAGGTCACGCTCTCCGCCAACCCCGGCCGTATCGACCCCGCGAACCAGGCCTGGCAGAACAGCCGCAAGCCGCTCGCCGCCCGGTTCACCTTCCGCGGCGAGCCGGTCTTCGTCGTCGCCAACCACTTCAACAGCAAGGGCGGCGACCAGGGCCTGGACAGCCGGTTCCAGCCCCCGGCCCGTACGTCCGAGACCCAGCGCACCGCCCAGGCGACCGCCGTGAACAACTGGGTGAAGTCGCTGCTCGCCCTCGACCCGAAGGCCAGGGTCGTCGTCGCGGGCGACATCAACGACTTCGACTTCTCCCCCGCCCTGAAGACCCTCACCGCGGACGGCGCCCTGACCGACCTGGTCACCCGCCTGCCGCGGAACGAGCGCTACGGCTACGTCTTCAACGGCAACTCCCAGGTCCTGGACCACGTCCTCACCAGCCCGGCCATCCGCCGCGCGGACTACGACATCGTCCACATCAACGCGGAGTTCGCCGACCAGGCGAGCGACCACGACCCGCAGGTGCTGCGGATCCGGCCGTGATCGTCGGGCCGGTCGGGCCGTGCCCGGGCACGGCCGGACCGGCCCGGGCCCCCGGCCTCAACACAAGCCGCATCATCCGTTCGGTCGCACCCCGCATCCGCTCCTCGCGGCGCTCGCGGGACACGACGGCGGCCCGGCAGGCGGAGGGCCGGCCGGGCCGTCGTCGAGGATGCGCCTTGCGCGGGCGCGCGGAGCTTCAGCTGAGCTCAGTTGTGGCTGTGCAGGATCTCGTTGAGGCCGCCCCAGGTCGCCTTGTTCGGGCGGGCCTCGACCGTGCCGGTGGTCGAGTTCCGGCGGAAGAGGATGTTGCTGGCGCCCGACAGCTCCAGCGCCTTGACGACCTGGCCGTCGGGCAGGGTGACACGGGTGCCCGCGGTCACGTACAGCCCCGCCTCGACGGTGCACTCGTCGCCGAGCGCGATGCCGATGCCGGACTCCGCGCCGAGCAGGCAGCGCTCGCCGATCGAAATGATCTGCTGACCGCCGCCGGAAAGGGTGCCCATGGTGGATGCGCCGCCACCGATGTCGGAGCCGTCGCCGATGACGACGCCCGCGCTGATCCGGCCCTCGACCATGGAGGTGCCCAGCGTCCCGGCGTTGAAGTTGACGAAGCCCTCGTGCATGACGGTGGTCCCGGACGCGAGGTGCGCGCCGAGCCGGACGCGGTCGGCGTCGCCGATCCGTACGCCGGACGGGACGACGTAGTCGGTCATCCGCGGGAACTTGTCGATGCTGGTCACATTGAGGCCCAGCCCCTCGGCGCGGGCCGCGAGCCGGGTCTGCTCGATCCGGTCCACGGGCACCGGACCGAGGTTCGTCCAGGCGACGTTGGCCAGCAGCCCGAAGATGCCGTCGAGGCTCTGGCCGTGCGGCTTGACCAGGCGGTGGCTGAGCAGGTGCAGCCGGAGGTAGGCGTCGTGCGCGTCGAGCGGCTTGTCGTCCAGGGAGGCGATGACCGTCCGTACGGCAACGACCTCGACACCGCGCCGGGCGTCCTCGCCCAGCGCCTTGGGCGCGGCCGCACCGAGCAGCTCGGCGGCGCGCTCGGGCGTCAGCCGCTCGGTCCCCGCCGGGCCGGGCTCGGGGGCGAGCTCGGGGGCCGGGAACCAGGTGTCGAGTACGGTGCCGTCGGCGGCGACGGTGGCAAGCCCGGCGGCGACGGCGCCGGTGGTACGGGTAGCGGTAGCAGCATCGGTCATGGTCGAACGCTAACCGGAAGCGGGCCGCCGAGGCGAACCGGTCTCATCGACCAGACGGACGCCGGGGGTGCGCCGGGAGCGGCCCGCACCCTCGTGGCGGGCCGCTCCCTTCAGCGCTGCTCAGGGCCGCTTCCCCCGCTCGCCGACGAGGGCGGCCTCCTTGATGGCCGTGCGCGACGATATCGGCGTCGTCATCGGCCGGTGGTGGTCCGGTCACAGGATCTCCGTATCTGCCGTCCGGCTGAGGGTGTCGCCCTCTGTTGCCCGCAGGAGCACATCCGGTTCACGCAGTCCGGCAGCCGATGACACGGGCCAGCGCCTCGCGGGCCTCGGCTCGGTCGAACGGACGGCCGGTCAGCAGGAGTTGCAGCAGCAGGCCGTCCATCAGGGCGATGAGGGCGCGCGCGGTCGCGGGATCCGCGGTGTAGCCGCTCAGGATCCCGACCGCCGAGTCGAGCCACTCCGCGGCGACCGGCTGCAGCGCCGCGCGGCGCAGGGCCGCGAGGTAGAGCTCGTACTCCACCCGGATGCGGCTGCGGTCGCCCGCCATCACCTCGTCGAGGAGGCCGGCGAGCCGGTCCGCCAGGGGCCCCTCCCGGCCGAGGTGGCGCCGCCAGTCGTCGAGGGCGGTCTGCGGCTCGAGGCACACCTTCCGCAGCGCCGCGACCAGCAGGTCGTCGAGCGTGGCGAAGTGGTACGTGGTGGAGCCGAGGGGGACGTCGGCCTCTGCGGCGACCGACCGGTGGCTGAGGCCGTCGATGCCGCGGTCGCTCACCACCCGGATCGCGGCGTCGATGATCCGCTGCCGGCGGTCGGGGTCGTACCGGCGGCCCATCAGTGCGCCGCCCCTCCGAGGTTGAGCACGAGGACCCCGACGATCACGAGCGCGATGCCGATCAGCTTGGCGGCGGACGCCGCCTCACCGAGGAAGATCATGCCGATCGCGGCGATGGCCGCCGTACCGACACCGGACCAGACGGCGTACGCGGTCCCGACCGACATCGTCTTGAGCGTCTGGGCGAGCAGCGCGAAGGCGACGAGATAGCCGGCCGCGGTGGCCAGTGACGGCCACAGCCTGGTGAAGCCGTCGCTGTACTTCATCGCGGTGGTGCCCAGAACCTCGGCGAGGATCGCGCCGGACAGCATCAGCCACATCATGCGTACGAGCGTACACAACGTTGCGTACGCCCGTACGCAAGCTGGGGCACAGCCGCGGGCGGGATCAGGCGGTGAGCGACCCCTTCGGCCGCAGCACGCAGAACGCGTTGTCCTCCGGCACGGGCAGGAACACGATTACGGGCCAGGCGTTCTCGTCCGCCCCGATGACGATCTCCTCCGGGTCCTCGAAGAGCATCTTCCAGTCCGGGACCTGGCACCAGAAGCTGGCACGACCCGGCAAGTCGTGGGCATGGACTGCGATCTGATACAGCGAAAGAGCCATGCCCGCCGGCGTGCCTGGAATGCAACACCGTCGC
Source organism: Streptomyces sp. 7N604 (assembly GCF_052245475.1). Lineage (NCBI taxonomy): Bacteria > Bacillati > Actinomycetota > Actinomycetes > Kitasatosporales > Streptomycetaceae > Streptomyces > Streptomyces sp. 7N604. The sequence continues at coordinate 107,898 of NZ_JBQQBX010000015.1, forward strand.
CCGCCAGGGCGCCCCTTGAGGGCGGTGGCGGGCGACGGGCGGGAATGGCTCAGTCAGTGCGGCGTACGTAGCCGCGTCCTGGTTGTCAGACGTTGAAGCCGAGGGCGCGGAGCTGTTCGCGGCCGTCGTCGGTGATCTTGTCCGGGCCCCACGGCGGCATCCAGACCCAGTTGATCCGCAGCTCGTTGACGAGGCCCTCGGTCGCGGACCTGGCCTGGTCCTCGATGACGTCGGTCAGCGGACAGGCCGCGGACGTCAACGTCATGTCCAGGGTGGCGACGTTGGCGTCGTCGATGTGGACGCCGTAGACCAGCCCGAGGTTGACGACGTCGATACCCAGCTCGGGGTCGACGACGTCCATCATGGCCTCGCGGACCTCTTCCTCGCTGGCGGGCTTGGTGGTGGTCTCGCTCATACGGTCTCCTTCACAGCGCCGCCGCCCAGAGCCTGGGCGGTGGCGTCCTTCCATGCCATCCAGCTCAGCAGAGCACACTTCACGCGGGCCGGGTACTTGGAGACGCCGGCGAACGCGACACCGTCCTCCAGCACCTCCTCCATCGCATCGTCCGGCTCGATCCGGCCCTTGGACTGCATCAGCTCCAGAAAGGTTTCCTGGATCTTCTGCGCCTCGGCGAGGTCCTTGCCGACCAGCAGCTCGTTGAGCACGGAGGCGCTGGCCTGGCTGATGGAACAGCCCTGGCTCTCGTACGAGATGTCGGCGATGGTCTCGCCGTCGTACCGGACCCGGAGGGTGATCTCGTCGCCGCACGTCGGGTTGACGTGGTGCACCTCGGCGTCGCCGTCCCGGAGCCCCCGCCCGTGCGGGCGCTTGTAGTGGTCCAGGATGACGTCCTGGTACATCGAATCCAGCTTCACGAGCGTCAGCTCCTACCCGAAGAAGTTCCGTACGTGCTCGAGGCCGTCGACGAGGGCGTCGACCTCGGCCGGCGTGGAGTACAGATAGAACGACGCTCGCGTGGTCGCGGGAATTCCGTACCGCAGGCAGACCGGCCGCGCGCAGTGGTGGCCGACCCGGACCGCGATGCCCTGCTCGTCGAGCACCTGGCCCACGTCGTGCGGGTGGATGTCGCCGAGCGTGAAGGAGATCGCGGCGCCGCGGTCCTCGCCCGTCGCCGGGCCGATGATCCGCAGCTCGGGGACCTCCAGGAGCCGCTGCACCGCGTACTCGGTGAGGGCGTGCTCATGGGCCTGTATGGCCTCCATGCCGACCGAGGAGAGGTAGTCCACGGCCGCGCCGAGGCCCACGGCCTGCGCGATCGGCGGCGTACCCGCCTCGAACTTGTGGGGCGCCGGGGCATACGTCGAGGAGTGCATCGAGACGGTCTCGATCATCTCGCCGCCGCCGAGGAAGGGCGGCAGATCCTCGAGGAGCTCCTGGCGGCCCCACAGCACGCCGATACCGGTCGGGCCGCACATCTTGTGGCCGGTGAAGGCCACGAAGTCGGCCTGCAGCGCCTGCACGTCGAGCGGCATGTGCGGGGCGGCCTGCGAGGCGTCGACGACGACCAGCGCACCGACCTCCTGGGCCCGCCGGACGATCTCCTCGACCGGGTTGACCGTGCCCAGGATGTTGGAGACCAGCACGAACGAGACGACCTTGGTCTTCTCGGTGATGATCTCGTCGATGTTGGACAGGTCGAGGCGGCCGTCGTCGGTGAGGCCGAACCACTTCAGCTTCGCGCCCGTGCGCTGCGCGAGCAGCTGCCACGGCACGATGTTGGAGTGGTGCTCCATCTCCGTGATGACGATCTCGGTCTCGCGGTCCACGCGGTAGGGCTCGTCGGCCCAGCCCAGCATGTTCGCCACGAGGTTGAGGGACTCGGAGGCATTCTTGGTGAAGATCACCTCGTCGCGGCTCGGCGCGTTGATGAAGCCGGCGACCGTGTCGCGGGCACCCTCGTACGCGGCCGTGGCCTCCTCGGCGAGAACGTGCACACCACGGTGCACGTTGGCGTTGTACCGCTCGTAGTACGCGCTGAGCACGTCGAGCACCTGGCGCGGCTTCTGCGAGGTCGCCGCATTGTCCAGGTACACGATCTTCTTCCCGTCGTGGACCAGGCGGTCCAGGATGGGGAAGTCCTTGCGGATCGCCTCGGTGTCGAGGAGGCCCGGCAGCTCTGTCACTCGGATGCGCCACCCTTCGTGTAAGCCTCGTAGCCCTCGTCCTCCAGCTTGTCGGCGAGCTCGGCGCCGCCGGACTCGGCGATCCGGCCGTGCGCGAAGACATGCACGTGGTCGGGCTTGATGTAGCGCAGAATGCGCGTGTAGTGGGTGATCAGCAGGGTGCCGACCTCCCCGGTCTCGCGGACCCGGTTGACGCCCTCGGAGACGATCCGCAGCGCGTCGACGTCCAGGCCGGAGTCGGTCTCGTCGAGGATCGCGATCCGCGGCCTGAGCAGCTCCAGCTGAAGGATCTCGTGGCGCTTCTTCTCACCGCCGGAGAAGCCCTCGTTGACGTTGCGCTCGGCGAAGGAGGGGTCGATGTTGAGGCGCTCCATGGCCTGCTTGACCTCCTTCACCCAGGTGCGCAGCTTGGGGGCCTCACCGCGGATGGCGGTCGCGGAGGTGCGCAGGAAGTTGCTCACCGAGACGCCGGGGACCTCGACCGGGTACTGCATGGCGAGGAAGACACCGGCCCGCGCGCGCTCGTCGACGGACATCTCCAGGACGTTCTCGCCGTCGAGCGTGACGGTGCCGCCGGTGACCGTGTACTTCGGGTGACCCGCGAGCGAGTACGCGAGGGTGGACTTGCCGGAGCCGTTCGGGCCCATGATGGCGTGCGTCTCGCCCTGCTTCACGGTCAGGTCGACGCCGCGCAGGATCTCGCGGGGGCCGCCTTCGGCTTCGACGGAGACGTGCAGGTCGTGGATCTCAAGCGTTGCCATGGGTGCCTCAGGACTCCTGGGTGACGGAGACGAGCACGTCGTCCCCTTCGATCTTTACGGGGTATACGGGGACAGGACGCGTCGCGGGCAGGCCGGACGGCTTGCCGGTGCGCAGGTCGAAGCGCGACCCGTGCAGCCAGCACTCGATGGTGCAGTCGTCCACCTCGCCCTCCGACAGCGAGACGTTCGCGTGCGAGCAGATGTCGTAGATCGCGAAGACGTCATCGTCGGTGCGGATAACCGACACCGGCGTGCCCTCGAGCTCGACACGCTTGGGCATGTCCTCCTCGAGCTCGCTCAGCGCGCAGACACGGACGAAGCCTTCGGCTGTCATGCGACGGACGCCTCCAGCTCGGCCTCGATCTTGGTGAGCAGGCGCTCCTGGAGGTCCGGCAGGCCGATCTGCTGGACGAGCTCGGCGAAGAAGCCGCGGACCACCAGGCGGCGGGCCTCCTCGGACGAGATGCCCCGGGACATCAGGTAGAAAAGCTGCTCGTCCTCGAAGCGGCCGGTCGCCGAGGCGTGGCCGGCGCCGACGATCTCACCGGTCTCGATCTCCAGGTTCGGGACCGAGTCGACGCGGGCGCCGTCGGTGAGGACCAGGTTGCGGTTCAGCTCGTAGGTGTCCGTGCCGGTGGCGCTGGCCCGGATCAGCACGTCGCCGATCCACACCGCATGCGCGTCCTGGCCCTGCAGCGCGCCCTTGTACGCGACGTTGCTGCGGCAGTTCGGCGCCTGGTGGTCGACGAACAGCCGGTGCTCCTGGTGCTGGCCGTTGTCGGTGAAGTACAGGCCGTAGAGCTCGGCCTCGCCGCCGGGGCCCGCGTACTGCACGCGCGGGTGGAGACGTACGAGGTCGCCGCCGAAGGTCACGACGACGGACTTGAAGGTGGCGTCGCGGCCGACGAGCGCGGTGTGCTGCCCTGCGTGCACCGCGGTGTCGTCCCAGTCCTGGACGGAGACGACGGTCAGCTTGGCGCCGTCGCCGAGGTGGTACTCGACGTTGGCGGCGAGCACGGCGTCGCCGGTGTGGTCGATCACGACGACGGCCTCGGCGAACGCGCCCAGCTCGATGACCTGGTGGCCGAAGGCGGTGCCGCCCTCGCCGTGCACGGCGATCCGGACCGGCTCGGCCAGCACGGCCTCCTTGGGCACCGTGACGACCGAGGCCTTCTCGAAGCCGGAGAACGCCTGCGCGGCGACCCGGTCCACGGGCTTGCCGGCCTTGCCCACGCGGGCGTCGTCGCGGCCCACGGTCTCGACCGTCACGCCCTCGGGCGCGGTGACCTCGACCTTGATCCCGCCGCCGTCCGCGACGGCGGTGCCGTCGTGGAGCCCCTTCAGCCGCTCGAGCGGGGTGAAGCGCCACTCCTCCTCGCGGCCGTGAGGCACCGGGAAGTCCGCCACGTCGTAGGACGGCGGCGCACTCATCCGGGTGGCGGTGGTGGACTCGGCGGCCACCGCGATGGATCCGGAGGTGGTGGAACCCGCCGGAATGTTCTGAGGCTCGGCCATGGCTGTCGTCGTGCTCACTTTCTGAAGAGGTGCAGCCTGCGTCAGAGAACAGTGCTGCTCGTGGTACGGGCGGGGGGCGTCAGCCGACCGCGCCCTCCATCTGCAGCTCGATCAGCCGGTTGAGCTCCAGCGCGTACTCCATGGGCAGCTCGCGCGCGATCGGCTCGACGAAGCCGCGCACGATCATCGCCATGGCCTCGTCCTCGGAGAGGCCGCGGCTCATCAGGTAGAAGATCTGGTCGTCGCTGACCTTGGAGACGGTCGCCTCGTGGCCCATGGACACGTCGTCCTCGCGGACGTCCACGTACGGGTACGTGTCCGAGCGGGACATGGTGTCGACCAGCAGCGCGTCGCAGAGCACGTTGGACTTCGAGCCCTCGGCGCCCTCGCCGATCTCGATCAGACCGCGGTACGAGGTGCGGCCGCCGCCTCGCGCCACCGACTTGGAGACGATGTTCGACGAGGTGTGCGGGGCCATGTGGACCATCTTGGCGCCGGCGTCCTGGTGCTGGCCCTCGCCAGCGAAGGCGATGGACAGGGTCTCACCCTTGGCGTGCTCGCCCATCAGGTAGACGGCCGGGTACTTCATCGTGACCTTGGAGCCGATGTTGCCGTCGACCCACTCCATGGTCGCGCCCTCGTAGGCCACGGCGCGCTTGGTGACCAGGTTGTAGACGTTGTTCGACCAGTTCTGGATGGTCGTGTAACGGCAGCGGGCGTTCTTCTTGACGATGATCTCGACGACCGCGGAGTGCAGCGAGTCCGACTTGTAGATCGGCGCGGTGCAGCCCTCGACGTAGTGCACATAGGCACCCTCGTCGACAACGATCAGCGTCCGCTCGAACTGGCCCATGTTCTCGGTGTTGATCCGGAAGTAGGCCTGGAGCGGGATCTCGACGTGCACGCCCTTCGGCACGTAGATGAAGGAGCCGCCCGACCACACGGCGGTGTTCAGCGAGGCGAACTTGTTGTCGCCCGCCGGGATGACCGTGCCGAAGTACTCCTTGAAGAGCTCGGGGTGCTCCCGGAGACCGGTGTCGGTGTCCAGGAAGATGACGCCCTGCTCCTCGAGGTCCTCGCGGATCTTGTGGTAGACGACCTCGGACTCGTACTGCGCGGCGACACCGGCGACGAGGCGCTGCTTCTCGGCCTCCGGGATGCCCAGCTTGTCGTAGGTGTTCTTGATGTCCTCGGGGAGCTCCTCCCAGGAAGCGGCCTGCTTCTCGGTGGAGCGCACGAAGTACTTGATGTTGTCGAAGTCGATGCCGGAGAGGTCGGAGCCCCAGTTCGGCATGGGCTTCTTGTCGAAGAGACGCAGGCCCTTCAGACGCAGCTTCAGCATCCAGTCAGGCTCAGACTTCTTCGCGGAGATGTCGCGGACGACCTCCTCCGACAGCCCGCGCTTCGCGGAAGCGCCGGCGAGGTCGGAGTCGGCCCAGCCGTACTCGTAGGTGCCCAGGCCCTCGAGCTCAGGGTGGGCAGTCTCCGTGGGGAGAGTCATTCGGGGTTCCTCCCGGCCGTGCTTGCAGATGCTGTGGTGGTCTTGGTGGTGCGCTTGCCCGGCGGCTGGGGGCCGTGGCCCGCCTTCGGGACGAAGGTGGTGCAGACCCCGTCGCCGTGGGCGATCGTGGCCAGCCGCTGCACATGGGTGCCGAGCAGGCGGGAGAAGACCTCGGTCTCCGCCTCGCACAGCTGCGGGTACTGCTCGGCCACATGGGCGACCGGGCAGTGGTGCTGGCAGAGCTGCTCGCCGACCGGTGCGCTGCGCGCCGTAGCAGCGTACCCGTCCGCAGTCAATGCCTTGGCCAGCGCCTCGGTGCGATCCTCGGGAGCGGCGCTCTCGACGGCTTCGCGGTAGGTCTCGGCCTGGGCGGCGAGGCGGGCGCGGGCGAACGCCGCGACCGCGGCGTCGCCCATCTCACCTCCGCCTGCGGACTGCGCGATCCAGCGCAGGGCGTCGACGGCCAGATTGTCGTAGGCCTGCTCGAAGGCGTCCCGCCCGCAGTCGGTGAGGGCGAACACCTTGGCGGGGCGGCCGCGGCCCCGCGAGCCGTAGACCCGCTGTTCGCGGGGCTCGACGACGCCGTCGGTGACCAGCGAGTCCAGATGCCGGCGGACCGCGGCCTGGGTCAGTTCGAGCCGCAGGGCGAGTTCGGCAGCGGTGGAGGGCCCGTGGTCGAGGATCGACCTGGCCACCCGGTTACGGGTGCTGCGCTGGCCTTCGTCGCCGAACGGCGCTGCGGGCGCGGGCACGCTTGACGCGGCGGTCGCTTCGACCGCCGCAGCCCTCTGAGCCTCGCTCGCGTATTTCACAACGCCATTGTTGCGTAATTCCCTGGGCTGCGACAAGCGGAGATCCATTCGGCCGGGGGTGTGCTCGGTCACTAAGGGTTACCTAAACGGCGAGGTCCGGGCTGCGCACTGGCCGGATCCCGCCGGGCTTTCGCCCCTGACGGCGGCGCGCCCGGCCCCGGTTCGTAGACTTCCCGGCATGCGCAGTGTCCTCCCGGGGGGCGACCCTCCCCCAGCTCATGCTGGGGGCGCCGCCAGGCCCCCCGGCCAAGAGCCCGTCGTCCAGGTCCAAGGGCTGGTCAAGCGGTACGGCCGGAAGACCGCGGTGGACGGCCTCGACCTCTCCGTCGGGGCAGGCACGATCACCGCGATACTCGGCCCCAACGGCGCCGGGAAGACCACCACCGTCGAGACCTGCGAGGGCTACCGGCGGCCCGACGCGGGGAGAGTCCGGGTCCTCGGACTCGACCCGGTCGCCGACGCCGCCGCCCTGCGCCCGCGCATCGGCGTGATGCTCCAATCGGGCGGGGTTTATCCCGGCGCCCGCGCAGAAGAGATGCTGCGCCACATCGCCAAACTGCACGCCCACCCCGTGGACGTCGGTTCGCTCATCGAGCGCCTCGGCCTCGGCGGCTGCGGCCCTACGGCCTACCGTCGGCTCTCCGGCGGCCAGCAGCAGCGGCTCGCGCTCGCCATGGCCGTCGTGGGTCGGCCCGAGCTGGTCTTCCTCGACGAGCCGACCGCCGGACTCGACCCGCAGGCCAGGCACGCCACCTGGGACCTGGTGCGCGAGCTGCGCTCCGACGGCGTGACCGTCGTCCTGACCACCCACTACATGGACGAGGCCGAGCAGCTCGCGGACGATGTCGCGATCATCGACGGGGGGAAGGTCGCGGCACAGGGCAGCCCCGAGGAGCTGTGCCGGGGCGGCGCCGAGAACACCCTGCGCTTCACCGGGCGGCCCGCCCTCGATCTCGCCACGCTCCTCAAGGCGCTGCCCGCCGACACCGTGGCCGCCGAGCTCACGCCGGGCACGTACCGGGTCACCGGCAGGGTCGACCCGCAGCTGCTGGCCACCGTCACCTCCTGGTGCGCACAGCACGGCGTGATGCCGGACCGGATCTCGGTCGAACGGCACACCCTGGAGGACGTCTTCCTGGAGCTGACCGGCAAGGAGCTGCGCGCATGACCGCCACCGGCACGACCGGCGCGACCGGCACGGCCCCCGGCACGTTCGCCCCGCAGCCGGGCCGGGCGCCGCTGGCCCGGATGATCGCCGCGCAGACGGCGCTGGAGACCCGGATGCTGCTGCGCAACGGCGAGCAGCTCCTGCTGACCGTCGTCATCCCGACCCTCCTGCTGACGCTCTTCGGCGCGGTCGACATCGTCGATACGGGTGAGGGCGAGGCGGTGGACTTCCTGGCACCGGGGGTCCTGGCGCTGGCCGTGATGTCCACGGCCTTCACCGGGCAGGCCATCGCCACCGGCTTCGAGCGGCGGTACGGCGTCCTCAAGCGCCTCGGCGCCTCGCCGCTGCCGCGCTGGGCGCTGATGACCGCGAAGACGGGCTCGGTGCTGGTCACCGAAGTGCTGCAGATCGCGCTGCTGACGCTGGTGGCCTTCGCGCTGGGCTGGTCGCCCCGGGGCAATCCGCTGTACGTCCTGCTGCTGCTCGTCCTCGGCACGGCCGCCTTCTCGGGGCTCGGCCTGCTGATGGCGGGCACCCTCAGGGCGGAGGCGACCCTGGCGGCGGCGAACCTGGTCTTCCTGCTCCTGCTGGTCGGCGGCGGGGTCATCGTGCCGCTGGACAAGTTCCCGGAGGCGGCGCAGGGCGTGCTGGAGCTGCTGCCCATCTCGGCGCTGTCGGACGGGCTGCGGGATGTGCTCCAGCACGGAGCCCAGATCCCCTTGGGCGACCTGGGCATTCTCGCGGCGTGGGCGGTGCTCGGCCTGGGCGCCGCGGCCCGCTTCTTCCGCTGGGAATGAGCGCATCCCTCCGGGAATGAGCGCCTCCCTCACGGACCGCCCGCCGTGCCGGCGGCGTGCGGGGGTGGTTGTGAAGCCGTGCACAAGCGCCGCCTACGATAGGCCCGTGCCGAATCTGCTCGAAGTCGTACGCAACCCCGTCGCGTACATCGCCGCCCGCTGGACACCCACCCAGCGCACCGTGGAACGTGCCACCCTCACCGCGCTGCTGATGAGCGTGTTCATCGTCGTCACCGGCGGCGCCGTCCGGCTGACCGCATCCGGACTGGGCTGCGACACCTGGCCGAAGTGCTCGGACAACAGCCTGATCGCCACCTCGGAGATGGGCATCCACGGCGCGATCGAGTTCGGCAACCGGATGCTCACGTACGTGCTGTGCGCGGCCGTCGGCTGGGCGATCATCACGGTACGCGCCGCCAAGCGGCCGACCCGGGGGCTGTCGCGGCTGGCCTGGTCGCAGTTCTGGGTGGTGATGGGGAACGGCGTGATCGGCGGCGTGACCGTGCTCACCGACCTCAACCCGTACACCGTCGCCGGGCACTTCCTTGCCGCCACCGTGCTGCTGACGGTGGCCACGCTGACCTGGCTGCGCTCCCGCGAGGGCGACGCCGAGCCGCGACCGCTGGTCGGTGTGTCGGTGCGGCGGCTGGCGCGGGGGCTCACCGTCTGCGCCGGGCTGCTGATCGCCGCGGGCACGGTCGTCACCGGGTCGGGGCCGCACCCGGGGGACAACAGCCAGGTGCCCCGGATGTTCGAGGACCTGAAGCTGGTGGCGCAGGTCCACGCCGCCATGGCGTGGATCGTCGTCGCGCTCACGCTCGGCCTGTGGATCGTGCTGAAGGCCGTGGACGCCCCCGACGGCCCGCGCCGCCGCACTCGCGATCTCGTCCTGGTCCTGCTGGCGCAGGGCGCCATCGGCTACGTCCAGTACTTCACCGAGCTGCCCGAGGTCCTGGTCGGGCTGCACATGCTGGGCTCGGCCCTGGTGTGGATCGCCGTGCTGCGCGTGCTGCTGTCGCTGCGCGAGCGGCCGGTCTCCGAGCCCGGTGTGCCGGGGCCCGGTCCCGCCCAGGAGGGTTCAGCCGTTCCGGCCGCCGCCGTCTGAGCGGCCCGCCGGGTCCGTGAGCCCGTACACCCGGCGGGCGTTGCCCGCCGCGATCAGCCCCGCGACCCTCCCCGCGTCGGCCCGCGACCACACGCCCTCGGCCACCCACTCGGTCAGCAGCCGGCCCAGCGCCTCGTGGAAGAGCCGCGCACCCACCACGTGCAGCTCCGGCAGCCCGTGCCCGCCGGTCGAGAAGAGCAGCTTCCCGAAGGGCGCGAGCTCCAGCGCCTCCGCGAGGACGGTACGCGCGCGTGGCCCCGTACGGGCGAGCGCGGGCCCGAGGTCCGCGTACACATGCGGGAAGACGTCGGCCAGGCAGGCCGCCTGCCGGTGGTACGGGTAGCCGTGCAGCAGCACCAGATCCGTACCGAGCCCGGCGGTGGCCCGTACGAAGTCGGTCAGCAGCATCGGATCCGTGCGGTCGATACGCAGCTCGGCGCCTCCGACACCGCCGTGCAGCTGGAGCGGCAGCCCCGTCGCGACCGACGTCCAGAGCAGGTGGCTGAGGAGCACGGGGTCGGTGAGGCGGTCGCCGACCCGGCGTCCCGACAGCCAGCGCCCGGCCGACCGGCGCACCCCGCCGGGGCCCGGCGGCTCGGGCGCGAGCGCGAGGCCGTCCCGGCAGCCGGCGACCGAAGCGAAGCCGACGGCCGACTGGGCGGCGCCGTGCACCGCCTCGGCGAGGTTGGTCAGGAAGCCGTCGGCGGTGCCCGAGGTGTCGGCGACCTGCTCCGCGAGCAGCTCGAGGCGCACGATCTCGTGGGCCGCGGCGTCCCCGGCGGCGGCCAGCTCGGACGGCTCCGTGAGGTCCCCGGTCAGCCCGGTGTCCACCAGGTACGTGCCGATGCCGGTGGAGCGCAGCAGCCGCCTGCCCGCCTCCAGGACGCCGAGTTCGCGGCGCCGCGCGAGGTAGCGGGCGGGCATGCAGTGCGGTTCGAGGCCGAGCAGCGGCGGGCACCAGCGCCGGACGGCGAAGCCGGTCTGGGTGTCGAAGAAGGTGGTACCGGGTGCGGCGGGCGAGGCGGACTGGGTGAGGTGCGTCTCGAACGTGCCGAGGCCGAGCTCCGTGCGGAACACGCCATGGCAGTGCTGGTCCACCAGCGGTGGCAATTCGATCACAGCGCCCGCCCTCCGTCGTCAGCCGTCGCACGGTCTAACGGGCGGTGGCGCCTCAGGTGTTGCTCGGACCGCCGACCTGGATGCCCGCCATGCGGGACCACTCGTACGGGCCGGTGCGGACCTTGGCCGCGAGGTCGCCGTCGAAGGACTCGTGGAGGGTGATGCCGGCCTGCTCCGCGGCGCGCTGTGCTATCGCGTGGTCGGGGGCCACGAGGTCGCCCCAGGCGCCGTCCTCGCCGACCAGCACGATGCGGGTGCCCCTCTGGCCGAGGTAGGCGAGCTGGCCCTCGGCGCTGCCGCCGTGGCTCCGGGCGAAGTGCTTGATCTGCTTCGCGAGCCTGCCCGCCTTGCGCTCGGCGCGGGCGTCGTCCCGCTTTGTCTCGTCGACCTGCTGCTGAGTCTCTGCCATGCCTGAATGCTACTCGCCGGTACCGCGTTTTAAGAGGGCGCCCCTCAAAACCGCCGGGTGAGGGCCGCCTCAGCGCGAAACCAGCGCCGCAGCTAACGCAGGAAGGGGTCCACGGCGATGGCCACGAACAGGATCGAGACGTAGGTGATGGACCAGTGGAAGAGCCGCATCTCCTTGAGCTTCGCGCCCGTGATACCGGCCTTGGCGCGGGCCCGCAGCGCGTGCGCCTCCTTGAGCCACCAGGCGCCCGCCACGACCGCGATCAGGGGGTAGAACCACCCGACGTACCCAAGCGGCCAGAGCGCGAGCGAGACGCCCACCATGACCCAGCTGTAGAGCACGATCTGCCGGGCGACCACGGCGTTGGAGGCGACGACAGGAAGCATCGGCACGCCCACGCGCGCGTAGTCCTCCTTCACCTTCATCGACAGCGGCCAGTAGTGCGGCGGCGTCCAGAAGAAGATGACGAGGAAGAGGACCAGCCCGGCCCAGGAAACGGAGTTGGTCACGGCGGACCAGCCGATGAAGACCGGCATGCAGCCCGCGATGCCGCCCCACACGATGTTCTGTGCGGTACGGCGCTTCAGCCACATCGTGTAGACGATGACGTAGAAAAGCAGCGCTGCGAGCGAGAGGGCCGCCGACAGCCAGTTGACCAGAAGGCCGAACCACAGCGTGGAGATCACGGCCAGCGCGAGGCCGAAGACCAGGCTCTCGCGCGGCGAGACCATCCCGGTCACCAGCGGCCGCTGCGAGGTGCGGTCCATGAGCGCGTCGATGTCGCGGTCGATGTACATGTTGAGCGCGTTCGCGCCGCCCGCGGAGAGGTAGCCGCCGACGCAGGTGGCGAGCACCAGCCACAGGTTGGGCACGCCCTGTTCGGCGAGGAACATCACCGGGACCGTGGTGATCAGCAGCAGCTCGATGATCCGCGGCTTCGTCAGCGCCACAAAAGCCTTGGCGCGGGCCCCGAACGGCCGGTGACCGGGAACTTCCGCGAGCTCCCCCACAGCCCTTCGGGCATGGGAGGTGCCCCCTCCCACAGCCCTTCCGGCATGGGGGGTGCCCCCACCCGCAGGACGGGAATCGACGGCCGTCACGCACACCCCTGTAAAGCGACCTCAGCGGCTTGCGCCGCGGGCACGGACCAGCAAGCACCGGACCGGGAGGCCGGTAAAGACTTGCGCGTACCACGCCACTCTAGACGTAGCGGATACGCCGCCCGCCGCGGGGGTCCGTCGTGTTGTCCGCCGCGCTGTCCACGGCTCGTCGCGCAGGCTGACGTACTCCTCATTGCCCCGCAGGGCGGGGCCGGGAGCCGAGGGTAGGCTCAACACCGCCGGTGTGCAGAACGTCACCGGCATTCGACATGTGGAGAGGAGCCCTGACTCAGGGTGAGCACCAAGCCGACCACCACAGACCTCGAGTGGACCGAACTGGACCAGCGGTCCGTCGACACCGTACGCGTCCTGGCCATGGATTCCGTGCAGAAGGTCGGTAACGGCCACCCGGGCACGGCCATGAGCCTCGCTCCCGCCGCGTACATGCTCTTCCAGAAGCTGATGCGGCACGACCCGTCCGACGCTCAGTGGACGGGCCGCGACCGCTTCGTGCTGTCCCCCGGCCACACCAGCCTGACCCTCTACATCCAGCTCTACATGGCCGGTTACGGCCTGGAGCTGGACGATCTGAAGGCCTTCCGCACCTGGGGCAGCAAGACCCCGGGCCACCCGGAGTACGGCCACACGACCGGCGTCGAGACCACGACGGGACCGCTCGGCCAGGGCATCGCCAACGCGGTGGGCATGGCGATGGCCGCCCGCTACGAGCGCGGCCTGTTCGACCCGGAGGCACCCCAGGGCGCCTCTCCCTTCGACCACACCATCTGGACGATCGTCTCCGACGGCGACCTGGAGGAGGGCATCTCGGCGGAGGCCGGCTCGCTGGCGGGCCACCAGAAGCTCGGCAGCATCGTCGCCCTCTACGACGACAACCACATCTCCATCGAGGGCGACACCGCGACCGCGCTCTCCGAGGACGTCCTCAAGCGCTACGAGGCGTACGGCTGGCACGTCCAGCGCGTCGAGCAGGATCCGTCGGGCGACTTCGACGTGCAGGCGCTGTACGCGGCGCTCAGGGCGGCGCAGGCCGAGACCGAGCGCCCCTCGATCATCGCCGCGCGCACGATCATCGCCTGGCCGGCTCCCAACGCGCAGAACACCGAGGCCGCCCACGGCTCGGCGCTCGGCGCGGAGGAGGTCGCGGCGACCAAGCGCGTGCTGGGCTTCGACGCGGAGCGGGACTTCCAGGTCGAGGACGAGGTCATCGCCCACACCCGCAAGGCGCTCGACCGCGGCCGCGAGGCGCGCGCCGCCTGGGACAAGCAGTTCCAGGAGTGGCGCGGCGCCAACCCGCAGCGCGCCGCCGAGTTCGACCGCATCGCGGCGGGCGAACTGCCCGACGGCTGGGAGCAGAAGGTGCCGGTCTTCGAGGCCGGCAAGGACGTCGCCACCCGCAAGGCCTCCGGTGAGGTCCTCAAGGCGCTCGGCGGAGTGATCCCCGAGCTGTGGGGCGGCTCCGCGGACCTGGCCGGCTCGAACAACACCACGATCGACGCCTCGTCGTCCTTCCTGCCCGCGGACAACCCGCTGCCGGAGGCGAACCCGTACGGCCGCACCGTGCACTTCGGCATCCGCGAGCACGCCATGGGCTCGACCATGAACGGCGTGGCGCTGCACGGCAACACCCGGATCTACGGCGGCACGTTCCTGGTCTTCTCGGACTACATGCGCCCGGCCGTCCGGCTGGCCGCCCTGATGAAGCTGCCGGTCACGTATGTCTGGACGCACGACTCCATCGGCCTGGGCGAGGACGGCCCGACCCACCAGCCGGTCGAGCACCTGGCCGCGCTGCGCGCCATCCCCGGCCTGAACATGGTCCGCCCGGCCGACGCCAACGAGACCGCCATCGCCTGGCGCGAGGTCATGCGCCGGCACAGCGCCGATCCCGCCCCGCACGGCCTGGCGCTGACCCGGCAGAACGTGCCGACGTACGAGCTCAACGAGGACGCCGCCAAGGGCGGTTACGTGTTCCTCGAGGCCGACGGCGGCTCGCCCGAGGTGATCCTCGTCGCCACCGGCTCCGAGGTGCAGCTCGCCGTCAGGGCGCGCGAGAAGCTCCAGGCCACCGGCGTCCCGACTCGCGTGGTCTCGATGCCGTGCGTCGAGTGGTTCGAGGAGCAGGACCCGGGGTACCGCGACAGCGTGCTGCCGCCGTCCGTGAGGGCGCGGGTGGCCGTGGAGGCCGGGATCGGCCTGACCTGGCACCGCTACGTCGGCGACGCCGGCCGGGTCGTCTCGCTGGAGCACTTCGGCGCCTCCGCCGACTACAAGGTGCTGTTCCGCGAGTTCGGTCTGACCGCGGACGCGGTCGAGGCCGCAGCCCGGGAATCTCTGGCCGCCGCCGGTCGCTGACGCAGGTATACGACGAGTAGGAGATGCATTTCCCATGGCAGACGCACTCAAGCGGCTCTCCGACGAAGGCGTGGCGATCTGGCTCGACGATCTGTCGCGCCAGCGCATCACGTCCGGCAACCTCGCCGAGCTGATCGACCAGCAGCACGTGGTCGGGGTGACCACGAACCCGACGATCTTCCAGAAGGCGATCTCCAGCGGCGACGGCTATGAGCAGCAGGTCGCCGACCTCGCCGCCCGTAAGGTCACGGTCGAGGAAGCCCTCCGCATGATCACGACTGCGGACGTCAGGGACGCCGCCGACGTGCTGCGCCCGGTCTTCGACGCGACCGGCGGGCGCGACGGCCGGGTCTCCATCGAGGTCGACCCGCGCCTGGCGCACAACACCCGCGCCACGGTCGCCGAGGCCAAGCAGCTGGCCTGGCTGGTCGACCGGCCGAACACCTTCATCAAGATCCCGGCCACCAAGGCGGGCCTCCCGGCGATCACCGAGGCCATCGGCAAGGGCATCAGCGTCAACGTCACGCTGATTTTCTCGCTCGAGCGCTACCGCGAGGTCATGGACGCCTACCTCTCCGGCCTGGAGAAGGCCAAGGCCGCGGGCCTGGACCTGTCGCAGATCGAGTCGGTGGCGTCCTTCTTCGTGTCCCGCGTGGACACCGAGGTCGACAAGCGGCTCGACGCCCTGGGCACCCCGGAGGCCAAGGAGCTGCGCGGCAAGGCCGCCATCGCCAACGCCCGGCTCGCCTACGAGGCGTACGAGGAGGTCTTCGGGTCCGATCGCTGGGCCGCCCTGGAGAGGGACGGCGCCAACCGGCAGCGGCCGCTGTGGGCCTCCACCGGCGTCAAGGACAAGGCGTACAAGGACACGCTGTACGTCGACGAACTCGTCGCCCCGGGCACCGTCAACACCATGCCGGAGGCCACCCTCGAGGCGGTCGCGGACCACGGCCGGATCACCGGTGACACCGTGCGCGGCACCTACGAGCAGGCCAGGGCCGATCTCGACGCGCTCGCGAATCTGGGCATCGACTACGACGAGGTCGTCCAGCTTCTCGAGGACGAGGGCGTCGACAAGTTCGAGGTCTCCTGGAACGACCTGCTGAAGTCCACCGAGGCGGAGCTCAAGCGCCTCGCTCCTCCGGAGGCGTGAATTGACCAGCAGCAACCCGCTGCGTGACGCAAAGGACCGGCGGCTCCCGCGTATCGCGGGGCCGTCCGGCCTGGTCATCTTCGGCGTCACGGGCGATCTGTCCCGTAAGAAGCTGATGCCTGCGGTCTACGACCTGGCCAATCGCGGGTTGCTGCCGCCGGGCTTCTCCCTGGTCGGCTTCGCCCGCCGGGAATGGGACCACGAGGACTTCGCGCAGGTCGTGCACGACGCGGTCAAGGAGCACGCGCGGACCCCGTTCCGCGAGGAGGTCTGGCAGCAGCTGGCCGAGGGCTTCCGCTTCGTACCCGGCCAGTTCTCCGACGACGAGGCCTTCGAGAAGCTGAAGGCGACGATCGACGAGCTGGACAAGGCGCGGGGGACGGGCGGGAACTTCGCCTTCTACCTGTCGGTCCCGCCGAAGTTCTTCCCCACCGTCGTGCAGCAGCTGAAGGGGCACGGCCTCTCGGAGGGCACCGGGGACTCCTGGCGGCGCGCCGTCATCGAGAAGCCCTTCGGCCACGACCTGGCCAGCGCCCAGGAGCTCAATCAGGTCGTCCACGAGGTCTTCCGGCCGTCCGACGTCTTCCGGATCGACCACTACCTGGGCAAGGAGACGGTCCAGAACATCCTGGCGCTGCGCTTCGCCAACACGATGTTCGAGCCGCTGTGGAACCGGTCGTACGTGGACCACGTACAGATCACGATGGCCGAGGACATCGGCATCGGCGGCCGCGCCGGCTACTACGACGGCATCGGCGCCGCCCGCGACGTGATCCAGAACCACCTGCTCCAGCTGCTGGCGCTGACCGCCATGGAGGAGCCCTCCTCCTTCGACGCCAAGGCTCTCGTCACCGAGAAGCTGAAGGTCCTGAAGGCGGTCAAGCTGCCCAGGGAGCTGGGCAAGCACACCGTACGCGGCCAGTACGCGCACGGCTGGCAGGGCGGCGAGGAGGTGCTCGGCTACCTCGAGGAGGAGGGCATCGACCCGGGCTCGCGCACGGACACCTACGCCGCGATCAAGCTGGAGATCGACAACCGCCGGTGGGCGGGCGTTCCCTTCTACCTGCGCACCGGCAAGCGGCTCGGCCGCCGGGTGACCGAGATCGCGGTGGTCTTCCAGCGCGCCCCGCACTCCCCCTTCGACACCACCGACACCCAGGAGCTGGGGCAGAACGCCCTGGTCATCAGGGTGCAGCCGGACGAGGGCGTCACCATTCGGTTCGGCTCCAAGGTGCCCGGCACCTCCATGGAGATCCGGGACGTGACGATGGACTTCGCGTACGGCGAGTCCTTCACCGAGTCCAGCCCCGAGGCGTACGAGCGGCTGCTGCTCGACGTGCTGCTGGGCGACGCGAACCTCTTCCCCCGCCACCAGGAGGTCGAGGAGTCCTGGCGGATCCTCGACCCGGTCGAGGCGTACTGGGACAAGCACGGCACGCCCGAGCAGTACACCGCCGGGACGTGGGGACCGAAGGCGGCGGACGAGATGCTCGCACGAGACGGAAGGTGCTGGCGCCGGCCATGAACATCGATCTCACGGAGACCACGTCCGGCCAGATCAACGCCGCCCTGGTCAAGGCGCGCCGGGCGACCGGATCCCCGGCCGTCGGCATGGTGCTGACCCTCGTCATCGTCACCGACGAGGGAAACCACTACGACGCTCTCAAGGCCGCGAGCGAGGCGTCCAAGGAGCACCCCTCCCGCATCCTCGTGGTCATCAAGCGGCCGGGCCGCTCGCCCCGCGACCGCAAGATGGCCCGGCTGGACGCGGAGGTGCGGGTCGGCGGCGAGACCGGCACCGGGGAGACGGTGCTGCTGCGGCTGCACGGCGAGCTCGCCAACCACGCCCACTCGGTCGTCCTGCCGCTGCTGCTCCCGGACGCCCCGGTGGTCGTGTGGTGGCCCGAGGAAGCCCCCGAAAATCCGGCTGAGGACCTCCTCGGTCAGTTGGCCGCGCGCCGTATCACCGACGCGGCGGCCACCGAGGACCCGGTCGCCGCGCTGGGTCAGCGGGCCAGGACGTACGCGCCGGGCGACACCGACCTGGCCTGGACCCGGATCACCCCGTGGCGGAGCGTGCTCGCGGCCGCCCTGGACCAGCGGCACTCGAAGATCACCTCCGTGGTCGTCGAGGCCGAGGCGTACAACCCGAGCAGTGAGCTGCTGGCGCTGTGGCTCGCCGAAAGGCTCGGGGTGCCGGTCGAGCGCACGGTCTCCGAGGGGCCGGGCCTCACGGCCGTACGTCTCGAGACCGTCGACGGTTCGATCTGCCTGGACCGGTCGAACGGGCGGCTGGCGGAGCTGGCGATGCCCGGACAGCCGGACCGGCACGTGGCGCTGCCCCGCCGCGAGACCTCCGAGCTGATCGCGGAGGAGCTGCGGCGGCTCGACCCGGACGAGATGTACGCGTCGACGGTCAAGTTCGTCGTGACCGCGCACGGCAAGAGGGTCATCGAGGCGGGCGCAGGGATGGCGCCGGGCGGGTCGGCTTCCTCGGCCACCGCGGCCGCTCCGTCGGACGAAGCGGGCCAGGCGTCTGCGGCGGAGCAGGCCGGCAAGCCCGCGGCCAGGGAGGCGACGGCCACGTGAGCGCTCCGCAGGTCGTCGTCCACCGCGACAAGGATCTGATGGCGAAGGCCGCGGCGGCCCGCCTGATCACGAAGATCGTGGACGCCCAGGCGGCCCGCGGCTCGGCCTCCGTGGTTCTCACCGGCGGCCGCAACGGCAACGGCCTGCTCGCCGCGCTCGCCGAGTCCCCGGCCCGGGACGCGGTGGACTGGTCCCGGCTGGACCTGTGGTGGGGCGACGAGCGGTTCCTGCCGGAGGGCGATCCCGAGCGCAACGTCACGCAGGCCCGGAAGGCGCTGCTGGACGCCGTTCCGCTCGACCCGAAGCGGGTGCACCCGATGGCGGCCTCGGACGGGCCGTACGGCACGGACGTGGAGGCCGCGGCGGAGGCGTACGCGTCCGAGCTCGCGGCCGCCGCACGGCCCGAGAACCACGCCTCGGTCCCGTCCTTCGACGTGCTCCTGCTGGGCGTCGGCCCCGACACCCACGTGGCCTCGCTCTTCCCGGAGCTGCCGGGCGTACGGGAGACCGAGCGCACGGTCGTCGGCGTACGCGGCGCGCCCAAGCCGCCGTCCACACGGATCTCGCTCACGCTCCCGGCGATCCGGGCCGCGCGTGAGGTGTGGCTGCTCGCCGCGGGCGAGGACAAGGCGAAGGCGGCCGCGATCGCGCTGTCCGGGGCGGGCGAGATACAGGCCCCCGCGGCCGGGGCGTACGGCCGCGGGCGCACGCTGTGGCTGCTGGACGCGGCCGCGGCCGCCCAGCTCCCCCGCGGCCTGTACCCACCGGCTTCGGCCTGAACTTCTCATAAAGGTGGCCCCCGCACACGCGCTGTGCGGGGGCCACCTCTCTGAGGAGTTCCAAGGGCGGCTCAGCGGCCGCGCAGCCCGCGGTACTTGGCGACCAGGGCGGCCGTCGAGCCGTCCAGGTCCTCTGCCCCCGTGCCCTGCGTGAGCACCGGTTCGATCCGCTTGGCGAGGACCTTGCCGAGTTCGACGCCCCACTGGTCGAAGGAGTCGATGTTCCAGACCGCCCCCTGCACGAAGACCTTCTGCTCGTACAGCGCGATGAGCTGGCCCAGCACGGACGGGCTGAGTTCGCTCGCCAGGATGGTCGTCGTGGGGTGGTTCCCGCGGAAGGTGCGGTGCGGGACCTGCTCCTGCGCGACGCCCTCTGCCCGGACCTCCTCCGCGGTCTTGCCGAAGGCGAGCGCCTGCCCCTGCGCGAACAGGTTGGCCATCAACAGGTCGTGCTGCGCGGCGAGTTCGGGGCTCAGCTCGTCGACCGGCCGGGCGAAACCGATGAGGTCGGCGGGGATCATCTTCGTGCCCTGGTGGAGCAGCTGGTAGTACGCGTGCTGGCCATTGGTGCCGGGGGTGCCCCAGACGACCGGTCCCGTCTGCCAGTGCACCGGGTTGCCCTCGCGGTCCACGGACTTGCCGTTGGACTCCATATCGAGTTGCTGCAGGTACGCGGTGAACTTCGACAGGTAGTGGCTGTACGGCAGTACGGCGTGCGACTGGGCGTCGTGGAAGCCGCCGTACCAGATGCCCAGAAGGCCCAGCAGCAGCGGGGCGTTGGCCTCGGGCGGGGCGGTGCGGAAGTGCTCGTCGACGAGGTGGAAGCCGGCCAGCAGCTCGCGGAAGCGCTCCGGGCCGATGGCGATCATCAGGGAGAGTCCGATGGCCGAGTCGAAGGAGTAGCGGCCGCCGACCCAGTCCCAGAACTCGAACATGTTCTCCGTGTCGATGCCGAACTTCTTCACCTCGGCGGCGTTCGTGGACAGTGCCACGAAGTGGAAGGGCACCGCCGACTCGTCCGCACCGAGGCCGTCCAGCAGCCACGTGCGGGCGGACGTGGCGTTGGTGACCGTCTCGATGGTGGTGAAGGTCTTCGACGCGACGATGAAGAGCGTCTCGGCCGGGTTCAGGTCCCGTACCGCCTCGTGCAGGTCCGCGCCGTCGACATTGGAGACGAACCGGAAGGTCAGCGAGCGGTCGGTGTAGGGGCGCAGCGCTTCGTAGGCCATCGCGGGGCCGAGGTCCGAGCCGCCGATACCGATGTTGACGACGTTCCGGATCCGGACGCCGGTCGAGCCGACCCATTTACCGGCGCGGACCGAGTCGGCGAAGCCGGTCATCTTGTCGAGCACGGCGTGGACCCTGGGCACCACGTTCTCGCCGTCCACCTCGATCACCGTGTCGCGCGGGGCGCGGAGGGCGGTGTGCAGCACGGCGCGGTTCTCGGTGATGTTGATCTTCTCGCCGCGGAACATGGCGTCCCTGAGCCCGGCCACTCCGGTCGCCGCCGCCAGGTCGCGCAGCAGCCCCAGCGTCTCGTCCGTGACCAGGTGCTTGGAGTAGTCCAGGTGCAGATCACCGACCTGCAGGGAGTAGCGCTCGCCACGAGCCGGATCGGCGTCGAACAGCTGACGCAGCGACACCTCCCCGAGCCTTTCCCGGTGCTCGGCGAGCGCGGTCCACTCGGGCATCCGGTCGAGCCTGGTACGGCCTTCTGCGTTCATCTCGGACATCAGCCCACTTCTTCTCGTACCTTGTCCCCGCTGCCCACCCAACCTAATTGATCCGGCCCGGCCCGCAGGGGACAACCCCACGGGCCGGGCCGGTTGATCAGTCCGGTGCGAGCGAGATCCTCAGATCTCGCCGCGGAGCTTGGCGAGCGCCTCCGCGAGGATCGCCTCGCCGTCCGCGTCGCTGCGCCGCTCCCGTACATACGCGAGGTGCGTCTTGTACGGCTCGGTGCGCGGCGGGTCCGGCGGGTTGTCCCGGTCCTTGCCGGCCGGGAAGCCGCAGCGGGGGCAGTCCCACGTGTCGGGAATCTGCGCGTCGCTGGCGAAGCTCGGCTGCGTCTCGTGCCCGTTGGAGCACCAGAAGGAGATGCGCAGGCGCGGCGCGGACTCGCCCCGCTCGGCCTCGCCCATCGGCCCCGCTCCGACCCGACTTCCACGGATCGCGTTGCCACTTGCCACGGTCGTAACTCCCTGCGTGATGGTGCCGCAAAGCATCGATAGGCAGCTCCGCTGCCGGGCGCCCCAGTCTACGTAAGGCCCAACGCGCGTCCAGTGACCGGAGTTACACCCGCCCCCGAGGACGCCGACCCCATGATAAGCCGCGCCTGCGACGGCGTGTCAGTCGGACGGCAGAGGTCAGCTGTCCAGCTTCATCAGCAGACCGAGGGCGACAATGCACGCGAACCACAGCAGACCGACCACGACGGTGATCCGGTCCAGGTTGCGCTCGGCGACCGAGGAGCCGCCGACGGAGGACTGCATGCCGCCACCGAACATGTCGGAGAGACCGCCGCCCTTCCCCTTGTGCATCAGCACCAGCAGCATCATCAGCAGGCTGAAGACGATCAGGGCGATGGAGAACCCTAGAATCACGGCTGGACCAACTCTCTCGGACAGTGACGGTACGGACACGGGCGACGGGGGCCGGGCCGAACGGACCGGATGCGGTCCGCACCACCCGACCCCCGACAGAGTACGACGGAGGAGGCCTTACGGCCTACTCGCCGGTCAGGCTAATGATCGCGGAACCGGACGATCTTGACGAACTCGTCGGCGTCCAGCGAGGCCCCGCCGATCAGCGCGCCGTCCACGTCGGGCTGCGCCATGATCGCCGCGACGTTCCCGGACTTCACCGAGCCGCCGTACTGGATCCGGACCTTGTCGGCCAGCTCCTGGCTGTAGAGCTCGGCCAGGCGGCCGCGGATCGCCCCGCAGACCTCCTGGGCGTCCTCGGGCGTGGCGACCTCGCCGGTTCCGATGGCCCACACCGGCTCGTACGCGATCACGACCGTCTCGGCCTGCTCGGCCGGGACGTCCTTCAGCGCACCGTCGAGCTGGGCGAGGGTGTACGAGACCTGGTTGCCCGCCTTGCGGATGTCCAGGCCCTCGCCGATGCACAGGATCGGAGTCAGACCGTTACGGTACGCAGCCTTCACCTTGGCGTTGACGATCTCCTCGTCCTCGCCGTGGTACTGGCGGCGCTCGGAGTGCCCGACCGCGACGTATGTGCACTTCAGCTTGGCCAGCATCGAGCCCGAGATCTCACCGGTGTACGCGCCGGAGTCGTGCGCGGAGAGGTCCTGGGCGCCGTAGGCGATCTTCAGCTTGTCGCCGTCGACCAGGGTCTGCACCGAGCGCAGGTCGGTGTAGGGCGGCAGGACCGCGACCTCAACGGCCTCGTAGTCCTTGTCGTTCAGCGCGAAGGCGAGCTTCTGGACGTGCGCGATGGCCTCGAGGTGGTTGAGGTTCATCTTCCAGTTGCCCGCCATCAGCGGGGTACGGGTGCTCATGCCCCTCCTTCATTGTTCTCCCCCAGAGCTGTCGCCTGGGCGGTGCCCCCATCTCCGCCCGCGCGGCGCAGAGGTGCGGGTTTCGTGCATGTCTGCGGCCCGGCGGCCGCGCGTGCGTCGCTCACGCAGCTCAGTCCTCCAGTGCTGCGAGGCCGGGAAGCGTCTTGCCCTCGAGGTACTCGAGGCTCGCGCCGCCGCCGGTCGAAATGTGGCCGAAAGCGTTCTCGTCGAAGCCCAGGATCCGGACGGCCGCGGCCGAGTCGCCGCCGCCGACGACGGTGAAGGCAGGGCTGTCGATCAGGGCCTGGGCGACTGCGCGGGTGCCCTCGGCGTAGTCGGGGTGCTCGAAGACGCCCATCGGGCCGTTCCAGAAGACGGTGGCCGCGTCGGCGAGCTTCGAGGCGTACAGCTTGCGGGTCTCCGGGCCGATGTCCAGGCCCTCCTGGTCGGCCGGGATGGCGTCCGCGGCGACGACCGACGGATTCGCCGGCGCCTTGGTCTTCAGGTCCGGGAACTCGGTGGCGATCAGCACGTCGACGGGGAGGACGAACTCCACGCCGCGCTCCTCGGCCCGCTGCAGGTACGCCTGCACGGCCGGGATCTGGTCCTCCTGGAGCAGCGACATGCCGACCTCGTGGCCCTGGGCCTTGAGGAAGGTGTACGCCATGCCGCCGCCGATGAGGATGCGGTCGGCCTTCTCCAGCAGGTGGTCGATGACGCCGAGCTTGTCGGAGACCTTGGCGCCGCCGAGGACGACGGCGTACGGGCGCTTGACGTCCTCGGTGAGCTGCTTCAGGACGCCGACCTCGGCCGCGATGAGTCCGCCCGCGGCGTGCGGGAGGCGGGCCGGGAGGTCGTAGACCGAGGCGTGCTTGCGGTGCACGGCGCCGAAGCCGTCGCCCACGTACACGTCGGCCAGGGCCGCCAGCTGGTCGGCGAAGGCGCCGCGCTCGGCGTCGTCCTTGCTGGTCTCGCCGGGGTTGAAGCGAAGGTTCTCCAGCACCGCGACCTGGCCGTCGGACAGACCCGCGACCGTGCTACGGGCGGACTCGCCGACCGTGTCGGTGGCGAAGGCGACGTCCTTGCCGAGGAGTTCGCCGAGCCGCGCGGCGGCGGGGGCGAGCGAGAACTGCGGGTCAGGGGCGCCCTTGGGGCGGCCCAGGTGAGAGGCGACGATCACCTTGGCGCCGGCGTCGGCGAGCTTGGCGATCGTCGGGAGGACGGCGCGGATCCGGCCGTCGTCGGTGATGATCGTGCCGTCCAGCGGCACGTTCAGGTCGGCGCGGACGAAGACCCGCCTGCCCGCGACCTGGCCCTCCTTGAGGAGGTCGTCGATCGTCTTCATGAGAGTGGACTCCTAGCAGCGGCGCAACGCTTCACGAGGAACAGAGCAACCATGAATTGAGCAACCCGCACGGCGAGCAGCCACCTCCGCGAGAGCGGCGGCGATTCAGCCGCAAAAGGGGTAACAGGGCCCGTGCGGCGCGCTGTGCGCTGCGCGAGCCCTGTCACTCACATCGAGTCGCCTGCTCTGAACTCAGAGCCGGCCGCCGACGAAGACGGTCAGGTCGACGAGGCGGTTGGAGTAGCCCCACTCGTTGTCGTACCAGCCGACGACCTTGACCTGCTTGCCCTGGACCATGGTCAGCTGCGAGTCGAAGGTGCAGGATGCGGGCCAGTTGACGATGTCCGAGGAGACGATCGGGTCCTCGGTGTACTCCAGGATGCCCTTGAGCTGGCCCTCGGCGGCCTTCTGGAAGGCGGAGTTGATCTCGTCCTTGGTGACCTCGCGGTCGAGCTCGATCACGAGGTCGGTGACCGAGCCGGTCGGCACCGGGACGCGCATGGCGATGCCGTCCAGCTTGCCCTTGAGCTGCGGGAGGACCAGCGCGGTGGCCTTGGCGGCACCGGTGGAGGTCGGAATGATGTTCTCCGCGGCGGCGCGGGCGCGGCGCAGGTCCTTGTGCGGGAAGTCCAGGATGCGCTGGTCGTTGGTGTAGGCGTGGACCGTCGTCATCATGCCCTTGACGATGCCGAAGCTCTCGTCGAGGACCTTGGCCATCGGCGCCACACAGTTGGTGGTGCAGGAGGCGTTGGAGATGACGTGGTGGTTGGCGGTGTCGTACTTGTCCTGGTTGACGCCCATCACGATGGTGATGTCCTCGTCCTTGGCGGGCGCGGAGATCAGGACCTTCTTCGCTCCGGCGGCGAGGTGCTTCGCGGCGTCCTCGCGCTTGGTGAAGATGCCGGTGGACTCGATGACGACATCGGCACCGAGCTCGCCCCACGGGAGCTGCGCCGGGTCGCGCTCCGCCATCGTCTTGAAGGTCTGGTTACCCACCGTGATGGTGTCGTCGGTGTGGCTGACCTCGTGCTTCAGCCGGCCCAGGATGGAGTCGTACTTGAGCAGGTGGACCAGGGTGGCGTTGTCGGTCAGGTCGTTGACACCGACGATCTCGATGTCCGCACCCTGCTCCAGGAGCGCCCGGAAGTAGTTGCGGCCGATACGGCCAAAGCCGTTGATGCCTACGCGGATCGTCACGAACCGATCTCCTCGTTGGTACGCCGGTTTGCACTCCGGCGAGCTGTATGGGATGTCCCCGACCACCCCCGACCCTACCCCTCTCCGGCGCATGGGGTGACATCGGGCGGCCGGGGACACGGCCCTGGATTCGGGGGTCAGCGGCGGAGGGCGCGCAGCGCTGCCGCGATCAGCCGAGACCTCTCGTTCACACGGGCGACATGCTCCAGACCGAAGCCGAGGAGCACGGTGTCACGGGTGGTCACCGCGGCCGAGGAGCGGAACAGCTCCTTGGAGCGGGCCCAGTCCGCGCCGGTCACCTGACTGCCGGGCGGCGGTCCCTGAACGGCCCAGGGGCCCAGCGCCGTCTCGAATCCCCCGTCGTCCTGGCCCGCGCCGGGATACCAGAGGACGGTGCGGAAGTGACTCAGGATGCCGAGGTGGTGGAGCGCGCCCTGGGTGGCGACGTCCCAGACGACGGCCTTGTCAGACGACGGCCTTGTGCTTGCTGTCGGCGAGGGCCTTGGTCGGCCCTGCGTCTCATGAGCCCGTTCCTGAGCGCTGAGGAGCGGAGGGCCCGGTTGCGAGGGCACTCTCAGCGGCCCGCCCGAACGGGCCTGGGCGGACTGGGTTTGGCCGACGTCCGTTGGCGTGCCGCATCATGTGCGGGCCTCGTGGAGTCTGCTTTCGCCCTGCTGCGGCCGGCAGACTCGGCTCTTGGGAGTGCGGCTTCGGACGATGGTCCTCCGCGCCACTGGGCCGCGCACGCAACCCAGTTGCTTCCGCCCTCTGGGCGGGGCGCGGTCTTCTCTTCTCGACGTCGCACGGCCAAACCCAGGCGTTCCTCGGGCGGGGCGGGGATCTGCCACGCCGCATCCAAGTAACAACGCCCGTTGTCGAACGAGATCGTGTACTTGATGGCCCAGTTGGCGGCCACGCGGCCTGCCCACTCTCGCTGCGGTATGCGGTAGATGAGAAGAGCGCCTTGGCGTCCAGGACGTACCGCCCCCGGCGATCACACTGGTTCCTGCCACATCGCGGCGGAACAAACGATCCGGAGCCGAATGAGTTACACCACGCGGAGCGACACCGAACGGCTGCCCCCGGCGCCGGATAAGTGCGCCGAGGGCGAATAGGTGGGTGCGGCGACCGGTCAGCCGACCATGCCGTCGGCCATCTCCTCCGTGAGGTTCGACTCCGTGCCCGGGATGCCGAGGTCCTGGGCCCGCTTGTCGGCCATGGCCAGCAGTCGGCGGATACGGCCGGCCACCGCGTCCTTGGTGAGCGGCGGGTCGGCGAGCGCGCCCAGCTCCTCCAGCGAGGCCTGCTTGTGCTCCATCCGCAGCCGGCCCGCGGCCGCGAGATGCTCCGGCACGTCCTCGCCCAGGATCTCCAGCGCCCGCTGCACGCGCGCGCCCGCGGCGACGGCGGCCCGCGCCGACCGGCGCAGGTTGGCGTCGTCGAAGTTGGCGAGCCGGTTGGCGGTGGCGCGGACCTCGCGGCGCATCCGCCGCTCCTCCCAGGCCAGTACGGACTCGTGCGCGCCGAGCCGGGTCAGCAGCGCGCCGATCGCGTCCCCGTCCCGTACGACGACCCGGTCCACGCCCCGTACCTCGCGGGCCTTGGCCGCGATGCCGAGCCGCCGGGCCGCGCCGACCAGCGCCAGCGCCGCCTCCGGGCCCGGGCAGGTCACCTCCAGAGAGGAGGACCTGCCGGGCTCGGTGAGCGAGCCGTGGGCGAGGAAGGCACCGCGCCAGGCGGCCTCGGCGTCGCACGTCGCGCCGGAGACCACCTGCGGCGGCAGGCCGCGGATCGGGCGGCCGCGGCCGTCGACCAGACCGGTCTGCCGGGCCAGTTGGTCACCGCCCGCCACGACCCGTACGACATAGCGGCTGCCGCGGCGCAGCCCGCCGGGCGCCATCACCACGAGGTCGGACGCGTGCCCGAAGATCTCCAGGATGTCCTTGCGGAGCCGCCGGGCCGCGATGCCCGTGTCCAGCTCGGCCTCGATCACGATCCGGCCGCTGACCAGGTGCAGTCCTCCCGCGAACCGCAGGATCGACGAAACCTCCGACTTCCGGCAGCAGGTCCGGGTGACGGGGAGCCGGGAGATTTCATCCTTCACCGCTGCCGTCATCGCCATGGGCCGATCCTTCCATGCATCCGAAAAATACGGTCGTACGCGGCCGCCAACAGCTCCGGATCATGCTTCGGCGAGCCGTCGGGCGAGGCCACGGGAGCCAGCTCGACCGTCCCGCCGAGCCGCTCGGCGGCGTCCGTCAGGCTGTCCCGGTCGGGCACGGCGGCCTCGTCGGCCAGCACCACGTCGAAGGCGAGTTTAGGGGCGTGTCGGGCCAAAACCTCCAAATGACGCTGCGGGGAGAAGCCCGCGGTTTCGCCGGGCTGCGGCGCGAGGTTCAGGGACAGCACCCGGCGTGCCTTGGTCTCCGTGAGCGCGTCGAGCAGCCGCGGCACCAGGAGATGCGGGATCACGGACGAGAACCAGGAGCCGGGGCCGAGCACCACCCAGTCCGCGTCGAGGACCGCCTCGACGGCCTCGGGCACGGCCGGCGGGTCGTTCGGCACCAGGTGGACGGACTGGACCTCGCCGGGAGTCAGGGCGACGGTGGCCTGGCCGCGTACGGTCGTGACCTCGCCGGGCGTGGCCGGGTCGTGGCCCTGGACCAGCGCCTCGAGCTCCAGCGGCACGGCCGACATGGGCAGCACCCTGCCGTGCGCGCCGAGCAGCCTGCCGACCCACTCCAGGGCCTTGACGTGGTCGCCGAGCTGCTCCCACAGGGCGACGATCAGCAGATTGCCGACGGCGTGGCCGTGCAGGTCGCCCTCGCTCGCGAAGCGGTGCTGGATGACCCGGGCCCAGGTCTGGCCCCAGTCGTCGTCGCCGCACAGCGCGGCCAGCGCCTTGCGCAGGTCGCCCGGCGGCAGCACGCCCAGCTCATCGCGGAGGCGGCCGCTCGAGCCCCCGTCGTCGGCGACGGTGACGACGGCGGTCAGATCGCCGGTGATGCGGCGCAGGGCGGCGAGCGAGGCGGACAGTCCCTGGCCGCCGCCGAGCGCGACGACCTTGGGCTGCGTGCCGCGCCTGCGGAACGTACGGGCCTGGGCGCGCCCTTGGGCACGGTCCGTGCCGAAGCCCGTACGCTCCGGGACCAGCCGCCGTACGCGCCCCAGCCGCGAGGACTTACCGGCCGTCACTCGCGCCCCATGTCTCTGTGGACGACGACGGTTTCGACGCCTTCGGCCGCGAGGCGGGCGGCGAGCTTCTCGGACATGGCGACGCTGCGGTGCTTGCCGCCGGTGCAGCCGACGGCGACGGTCACGTAGCGCTTGCCCTCGCGGCGGTAGCCGGTGGCGATGAGCTGGAGGAGCTCGGCGTAGCGGTCCAGGAACTCCTTGGCGCCGGGCTGGTTGAAGACGTAGTTCGCGACCTCGTCGTTGAGGCCGGTGAAGGGTCGCAGCTCCGGCACCCAGTGCGGGTTGGGCAGGAAGCGGCAGTCCACGACCAGGTCGGCGTCCACGGGCAGGCCGTACTTGTAGCCGAACGACATGACGGTGGCGCGCAGCTCCGGCTCCTCCTCGCCCGCGAACTGGGCGTCCAGCTTGGCGCGCAGCTCGTGGACGTTGAGGCTGGAGGTGTCGATCACCAGGTCGGCGTCGCCGCGCAGTTCACGCAGCAGCTCGCGCTCGGCGGCGATGCCGTCGACGATCCGGCCGGAGCCCTGGAGGGGGTGCGGGCGGCGGACGGACTCGAAGCGGCGGACGAGCGCCTCGTCGGACGCCTCCAGGAAAATCACGCGGCGCTTGACGCTCTTGGCGTCGAGTGCGGCCAGGGACTCGCGGAGGTTGTCGAAGAAGCGGCGGCCGCGGACGTCGACGACAACGGCGATACGGGCGACGTTGCCCTGCGAGCGGGCCCCGAGGTCCACCATGGTGGGGATCAGGGCGGGCGGGAGGTTGTCGACCACGAACCAGCCGAGGTCCTCCAGGCACTTGGCCGCGGTGCTGCGGCCCGCGCCCGACATGCCAGAGATGATCACCAGCTCCGGGATGGCCGCCGCCTCGGCGGCGCCCTCGGCTGTCGTGCCCGTACTCACCTGTTCTCCGTCTCCGTCGATGCCGGTCATCTGTCCTGCCCCCGTTCCGATGAGGACGCGGCCGTCGTGGTGGCCTCGTCTTCAATGATCTCCCCGGTCGCGGTGTTCACGGCCGGTGCGGCGGGCGCCGCCTTCGCGAGGGCCACCGCGATCGTCTCGGCCGTCTTGCGCCCGATGCCGGGCACCTCGCAGATCTCGTCGATGGTGGCCGCCCGCAGCCGCTTCAAGGAGCCGAAGTGCTTGAGCAGCGCCTGGCGGCGGGTCTCGCCGAGGCCGGGGACGGTGTCGAGCGGCCCGGCCTTCATCCGCTTGCCGCGCTTGCTGCGCTGGTACGTGATGGCGAAGCGGTGGGCCTCGTCGCGGACCCGCTGGAGGAGGTACAGCCCCTCGCTGGTGCGCGGCAGGACCACCGGGTCGTCCTGGCTCGGCAGCCAGACCTCCTCGAGGCGCTTGGCGAGGCCGCAGACGGCCACGTCGTCGATGCCGAGCTCGTCGAGCGCCTGCTGCGCGGCCGCCACCTGCGGCCGGCCGCCGTCGACGACCACGAGCTGGGGCGGGTAGGCGAAGCGGCGCGGGCGGCCGGTCTCGGGGTCCACGGGGCTGCCGGGCAGGGCTTCGGCGTCCGCGTCGCCGTTCTCGCCGTTCCCGTTCTCACCGTTCTCGCCGGCCGGTTCCTCGTCCCACTCGCCCGTCTTCTGCTTCTCGAGCAGATAGCGGCGGAAGCGACGACTGATCACCTCGTGCATGGACCGCACGTCGTCCTGCCCGGCGAACCCTCGGATCTGGAACCGCCGGTACTCACTTTTGCGGGCCAGCCCGTCCTCGAAGACGACCATGGACGCGACGACGTCCTGCCCCTGGAGGTGGGAGATGTCGAAGCACTCGATGCGCAGCGGCGCGGAGTCCAGCTCCAGCGCCTCGGCGATCTCCTCAAGGGCGCGGGAGCGGGTGGTCAGGTCGGAGGCGCGCTTGGTCTTGTGCAGCGCCAGCGCCTGCTGGGCGTTCCGCTGCACGGTCGCCATCAGGTCCTTCTTGTCGCCGCGCTGGGGGATGCGGAGGCTGACGTTCGAGCCGCGGCGGTCGGAGAGCCACTGGGCGACCGGCTCGACGGGGTCCGGGAGGGCGGGCACGAGGACCTCGCGCGGCACGCCCTCGCCGCTCTCCTCGCCGTACAGCTGCTGGAGCGCGTGCTCGACGAGCCCGGCGGTGTCGACGGCCTCCACCTTGTCGGTGACCCAGCCGCGCTGGCCGCGCACCCGGCCGCCGCGGACGTGGAAGATCTGGACGGCGGCCTCCAGCTCGTCCTCGGCGACCGCGATCAGGTCGGCGTCGGTGGCGTCCGCGAGGACGACGGCGTTCTTCTCCATCGCGCGGCGCAGCGCTTCGATGTCGTCCCGCAGCCGGGCCGCCCGCTCGTACTCCAGCTCTTCCGCGGCCTCCTGCATCTGCTTCTCCAGGCGGCGCAGATAGGTTCCGGTGCGGCCGGCCATGAAGTCGCAGAACTCCTCGGCGAGTTCGCGGTGCTCCTCGGGCGTGACCCGGCCGACGCACGGCGCGGAGCACTTGCCGATGTAGCCGAGCAGGCAGGGGCGGCCGATCTGGTGCGACCGCTTGAAGACCCCGGCGGAGCAGGTGCGTACGGGGAAGACCCGCAGCATCAGGTCCACCGTCTCGCGGATGGCCCAGGCGTGAGCGTACGGCCCGAAGTAGCGCACGCCCTTCCTCTTCGGCCCGCGCATCACCTGGACCCGCGGGAACTCCTCGTTGAGGGTGACGGCCAGGGACGGGTAGCTCTTGTCGTCGCGGTACTTGACGTTGAACCGCGGGTCGAACTCCTTGATCCAGGAGTACTCCAGCTGCAGTGCCTCGACCTCGGTGGAGACGACGGTCCACTCGACGGACGCGGCGGTGGTGACCATGGTCCGGGTGCGCGGGTGCAGCCCGGCGAGGTCCTGGAAGTACGAGGAGAGCCGCTGGCGCAGGCTCTTCGCCTTCCCGACGTAGATCACCCGCCGGTGTTCGTCGCGGAACCTGTAGACCCCCGGCGAGTCGGGGATCTGTCCCGGCTTGGGTCGGTAGCTGCTGGGGTCGGCCATGCTCTCACCCTACTGGCGAGCGGTGACACGAGGTCGCCTGCGGCGAGCGAGCTCGGGAGACGATCGGGAGACGACCTGCGCTGCCGGCCGCGCCCGGGCATGAGCCCCGGCACGAGCCCCCGGCACGGGCCCCGGCAAGGCGATGCCGGAGTCGGCGAATCACGCCGGCCCCCCGCCGCCTCCTGAGGCTGCGCCGGGGCGGCGGCTGAGGCGGCGGCTGCGCCCCGCCCTTATCCCCCGGCCCCGTCGCACCGTCGTACGCCGACCCGGGCAGCTCGCCCCCGTAGGCCTCGCGCACCCGTGCCGGTATGCATCCAACCGTGGTGCCCGCGCCCCACGGCCCGTACGGCGTCGCCGTCCAGCGGCACCACGCGCGCCCCGCGCAGCATGTCCGTGGCGAGGAACTCCAGCCGGGCGACCGGCACATCGGCCCGGCCCGCCACGAACTCGGGTGCGGGAGCGCAGACGGGCACGGTCGCGCCCTCGATCCGCGGATCCGCATCCGCCTTGCCCAGCGCGCTGTGGCGGGCCCCGTCCCCCGCACCATCGCGGGTGCCGTCGCGGCGGGAGCCCTGACCGGTGCCGTGGAGGCCTGAGGTGGTCCGACAGGCGGACCCGCGTGCCGACCAACGGATGGACGAGCGGCCGACTTTCGGGCGTCCCGGCCTGCGGTGCCGGGTCCCTACGGTGCTCGGGTCCGGACGCGGACAGCCATCGCAAGCCGTGCGGAAGGGAGCGCTCGTGAGCGCAGGAATGCGGGAGGCCGGAGGCCTGACCAAGTGCTACGGCAGGAAGGCGGCGGTGGACGACCTCTCGTTCACCGTTCGCGCCGGCCGGGTCACCGTCGCCGTGCTCCCCGCCCCTGGCCCACTCCTGACCGGTTACGCCCGGAGGAGCCCTGCGTCGTGGGCGAGGATCGCGGCCTGGACGCGGTTGGCGCACTGCAGTTTGGCCAGGAGCCGGGTCATGTGGGTCTTCACGGTGGCTTTGCTCACGTGCAGACAGGCGGCGATCTCGGCATTGGACTGGCCGTCGCCGACGAGGCGAAGCACCTCGCGTTCGCGTTCGGTCAGCGCGGACGTACGGCTGCGGGCGTCCGCCTCCCGGGATGTCTCGCGAGCGGCGAACGTGGAGATCAGGCGGCGGGTCACCGACGGGGCGAGCAGGGCGTCCCCGTCGTTGACGGTCCTGACCGCCTGGGCGAGGTCGCGGGGGCGGGTGTTCTTGAGGAGGAAGCCCATCGCCCCGGCCTGCAGGGCCGCGTGCACGTACTCGTCCAGGTCGAACGTGGTGAGCACCACCACCTTGGGGCTGCCGGGCAGTTGGGTGATCTGCCGGGTCGCGGCCAGTCCGTCCATGAGCGGCATCCGGATATCCATCAGGATTACGTCCGGCCGGTGTGCGCGGGTCAACTGCACTGCCTCGGAACCGTTGCAGGCCTCGGCCACCAGGCTGATGTCCGGGTCGGCCTGAAGGATCATGGCGAGGCCGGCTCTGACCAGGTCTTCGTCGTCGGCGAGCAGCACGCGGATGCTCATGGCGCTGTTCCTCTCGTGGGTATGACGGCGGAGACCCGGAAGCCGCCGTCCTCCCGTGGTCCGGCCTCGAAGGATCCGCCCAGCACGGCGACGCGTTCCCGGAGCCCTACCAGGCCGTTGCCGCCACTGGGGAGCAGGGGGGTCAGGGGTGCTGCGGGCACCTCATTGTCCACGGTGAGATGCAGCGCGTCGGCCGCGTAGCGGAGGTGGACGCGGGTGGCGGAGCCTCCCGCGTGTTTGTGCACATTGGTCAGCGCCTCCTGGACGAGGCGGTAGACGGTGCGCTCCGCTGTCACGTCCAGCGGGCGGCACGTACCGGACCGGGCCAGTTCGATCCGCATGCCGGTACCGCGTGACTGCTCGACCAGCGTGGGCAGATCCTCCAGGGTGGGCTGCGGTGTGCGCGGCGCACCGGACTCGCTCTCCGCACTCTCCTCGGGCCGCAGCACACCCAGCACCTGGCGCAGCTCCTCCAGGGCCTGCCGGCCGATCTCGCCGATGAGTTCGGCGGCCTCGGCGGTCTTCCGGTCGCTCACCGAGACCTCCAGAGCCCCGGAGCGGATCACCATGAGGCTCACCCGGTGCGCGACCACGTCGTGCATCTCCCGCGCTATCCGCGTCCGCTCCTCCATGCGGGCCTGGCGGCCGAGCAGTTCCTGTTCCCGTTCCAGTCGCTCTGCCCTCTCCCGCAGGCTCTCCAGCATCAGCCGTCGCGCTCCCGCATACATGCCGGCCAGCACAGGCACGACGACGAGGAGGCCGATGCCGTTCACCAGGAACTCGGGCGCGAAGCCGCGCGCCTCGACGAACACCGCCGTGGCGGTGACGGCGAGGACCGCAACCGTGGAGATCAGCAGGAGCGTGCGGCGGCTGCGACCGTATTTGGCCAGCGAGTACAGGCACACGGGCAGTACGGGGAAGGTGACCTCGAGGGGCGTGACGAGGAGGGCGGCCACGCACAGCGCCAAGGGCATGCGGCGGCGTCCGATCAGTGCGAGACCCAGCACGATCGACAGGACGAAGAAGACGGGCGCCGGAATCCCCCAGGGATGGTCGTCGAATGCCACGAACAGGACGGGGACCACGGCACAGCCCAGCGCGACGCACGCGTCGAACAGCATGGCGCGGCGGCTCTCCCACCACAGCGGGCGCGCGGGCACCGCCACCCGCAGCCGTCCCGGAAGGCGTATGGCGATGCGATCCTCCAGCGTGCTTCACCGGTCGGTCCTGGTGATGCGGCCCGACCCTACCTGCTGACACACTCGCCTCCACGTGCTCGCCGCAGGTGGGCGGACGGACATCTCAGAGGGAGGATGCGGCCGGTGATCGTCGTAGCGGGAGAAGCCCTGATCGACCTCGTCCCGGCTGCGGGGCCCGGGGATGCCGAGCTGCCTGCCCTGCTGCCGCGGCGCGGCGGCGGCCCGTACAACACGGCGGTGGCGCTCGGCCGGCTGGGCTCCCCCGTCGCCTTCTGCTCACGCGTATCGACGGACGCCTTCGGGGAGGCGCTGCTGCGCGGGCTGCGCGCCGACGGGGTGGACACCTCGCTGGTCCAGCGGGGCCCGGAGCCCACTACGCTCGCGCTCGCCGCGATCGGCGCCGACGGCTCGGCGGGCTACGGCTTCTACGTCGAGGGCACGGCCGACCGTCTCTTCGAGCTGCCGCAGCGGCTGCCGGACAGCGCCCGCGCGGTGTCACTGGGCACCTGCTCGCTGGTACTGGAGCCGGGCGCGAGCGCGTACGAGCAATTGCTGCGGCGGGAGGCCGGGCGCGGACTGTTCACCGCCCTCGACCCGAACGTCCGGGCCGCGCTGATCCCCGACGCGGACGCCTACCGGGCGCGCTTCCGCTCCTGGCTGCCGCACACCGCCCTGCTGAAGCTGTCGGAGGAGGACGCGGACTGGCTCGGCGGCACGCCGCGCGAGTGGCTGGCGGCCGGGCCCGCTGCGGTGGTGCTCACGCATGGGGCGGACGGGGTGCGGGTGCTGACCCGGGACGGCGGCGAGTTCGCCGTGCCGGGCGAGAAGGTGGACGTGGTGGACACGATCGGGGCGGGCGACACGGTGAACGCTGCGTTGCTCCACCGGCTGGCCGCGCACGACGCGCTGTCGCCCGGCGCTGTGGCGGGGCTCGGCGCGGACGAGTGGCGGGACATCCTCGGCTTCGCCGCCCGCGCGGCGGCGATCACCTGCTCCCGCGCGGGCGCGGAGCCGCCGTACGCGGCGGAACTGGCGGACTAACGCAGGATGCCCGGGCGCGGCAGGCGCCGCCCCGCCGCACCCCGCTCGCGGTTCCTCCGGTCTCCCCTACGCCCGGCGTGCCTTCGCCGTTCTCGCCGTCTTCTTCGCGACGGCGGGCTTCTTCACCACGGCGGGCTTCTTCGCCGCCGAGCGCTGTTGCGGGACCGCGTCACTGACCCGCTCCCCCAGCAGGTCCCGCAGGAACTTCCCGGTGTGGCTCGCCGGGACCGCCGCGACCTCCTCCGGCGTGCCCTCGGCGACCACCAGGCCGCCGCCGCTGCCGCCCTCCGGGCCCATGTCGACGATCCAGTCCGCCGTCTTGATCACATCGAGGTTGTGCTCGATGACGATCACGGTGTTGCCCTTGTCGACCAGACCCGACAGCACCCTGATCAGCTTGCTGATGTCGTCGAAGTGCAGGCCCGTCGTCGGCTCGTCCAGCACGTACACCGTCCGGCCCGTCGAGCGCTTCTGCAGCTCGCTCGCGAGCTTCACGCGCTGCGCCTCGCCGCCGGAGAGCGTCGGCGCCGGCTGCCCGAGGCGGACGTACCCGAGCCCGACCTCGTTCAGCGTCCGCAGGTGGCGCGAGATGGTCGGCACGGCCTCGAAGAAGTCGAGTGCCTCCTCGATCGGCATGTCCAGCACCTCGGCGATGGACTTGCCCTTGTAGTGGACCTCCAGGGTCTCCCGGTTGTAGCGCGCGCCGTGGCAGACCTCGCACGGCACGTACACATCCGGCAGGAAGTTCATCTCGATCTTGATGGTGCCATCGCCGGAGCAGTTCTCGCAGCGCCCGCCCTTGACGTTGAAGGAGAAGCGGCCCGGCAGATAGCCGCGCACCTTCGCTTCCATCGTCTCCGCGAAGAGCTTCCTGACGTGGTCGAAGACACCGGTGTACGTCGCCGGATTGGACCGGGGGGTGCGGCCGATGGGTGACTGGTCGACGTGCACCACCTTGTCGACCAGGTCATCGCCGTCCACGCGCGTGTGCCGACCGGGCACCGTCCTGGCGCCTTGCAGCTCCCGCGCCAGGTGCGTGTACAGAATGTCGTTCACCAGCGTCGACTTACCGGACCCGGACACGCCGGTCACGGCGGTGAACACGCCGAGCGGGAAGGACACGTCGATGTCCTGGAGGTTGTTCTCCCGGGCGCCGCGCACCGTGAGCCGCTGTGTGCCGTTGACGGGCCGCCGGATGTCCGGCGTCGGGATGGACTTCTTGCCGGCCAGGTACAGCCCGGTCATCGACTTCTCGTTGCCCAGCAGCTCCTTCAGCGGGCCGCTGTGCACCACCTTGCCGCCGTGCTCGCCCGCGCCCGGGCCGATGTCCACCACCCAGTCCGAGGTCTTGATGGTGTCCTCGTCGTGCTCCACGACGATCAGCGTGTTGCCGAGGTCCCGGAGCCGTACGAGGGTCTCGATCAGCCGGTGATTGTCGCGCTGGTGGAGGCCGATCGACGGCTCGTCCAGCACGTACAGCACGCCGACCAGACCGGAGCCGATCTGCGTGGCGAGCCGGATGCGCTGTGCCTCGCCGCCCGACAGTGTGCCCGCCGCGCGGTTCAGCGACAGATAGTCCAGGCCCACGTCGACCAGGAAGCGCAGCCGCTCGTTGACCTCCTTCAGCACCCGCTCGGCGATGGTCTTCTCACGGGCGGTGAGCTTCATCTCCCGCAGGAAGTCGGCACAGTCGCTGATCGACATCGCGGAGATCTCCGCGATGGACCTCCCCTGCAGCGTGACCGCGAGAACGATCGGCTTGAGCCGGGTCCCCTCACAGGTCGGGCAGGGCACCTCGCGCATATAACCCTCGAAGCGCTCCCGGCTGCTGTCGCTCTCCGCCTCCGAGTGCCGCCGCTTGACGAACGGCACCGCGCCCTCGAAGGAGGTCGTGTACGCGCGCTCCCGCCCGTAGCGGTTGCGGTACCGCACCTCGATCTGCGTCCGGTGGCCCTGCAGCAGAGCCTTCTTCGCGCGCTGCGGCAGTCCCTCCCACGGGATGTCCGTACGGAAGCCCAGCGCGTCCGCGAGGGCGCCGGTCAGCCGGGCGAAGTAGTCCTTGGTGTGGCCGTGCGACCACGGGCTGATGGCGCCCTCGTCGAGCGACTTCTCCGGGTCCGGCACGATCAGCTCGGGGTCGACCTCCATGCGCGTGCCGATACCGGTGCAGTCGGGGCAGGCGCCGAAGGGCGAGTTGAAGGAGAAGGAGCGCGGCTCCAGCTCCTCGAAGGACAGGTCGTCGTACGGGCAGTAGAGGTGCTCGGAGAACATCCGCTCGCGCTGCGGGTCGTCCTCGTCGAGGTCGACGAAGTCGAGGATCACCATCCCGCCGGAGAGCCCCAGCGCTGTCTCGACCGAGTCCGTCAGCCGCCGCTTCGCGCTCTCCTTGACGGTGAGGCGGTCCACGACCACCTCGATGGTGTGCTTCTCCTGCTTCTTCAGCTTCGGCGGGTCGGCCAGCTGGATCGTCTGCCCGTCGACCCGGGCCCGGCTGTAGCCCTTGGTCTGGAGGTCGGAGAAGAGGTCGACGAACTCGCCCTTGCGCTCGCGCACCAGCGGCGAGAGCACCTGGAAGCGGCTGCCCTCCTTCAGGCCGAGCACCTTGTCGACGATCGCCTGTGGCGACTGCCGGGAGATCGGGCGGCCGCACTCGGGGCAGTGCGGCTTTCCGATGCGGGCGAAGAGGAGGCGGAGGTAGTCGTAGACCTCGGTGATCGTGCCGACCGTCGAGCGCGGGTTGCGCGAGGTCGACTTCTGGTCGATGGACACGGCCGGGGACAGGCCCTCGATGAAGTCCACATCGGGCTTGTCCATCTGGCCCAGGAACTGGCGCGCGTACGAGGAGAGCGACTCGACGTAACGCCGCTGCCCCTCGGCGAAGATTGTGTCGAAGGCGAGGGAGGACTTGCCGGAACCCGACAGGCCGGTGAAGACGATAAGGGAGTCCCGGGGCAGGTCGAGCGAGACGTTCTTGAGGTTGTGCTCGCGAGCGCCACGGACGATGAGACGGTCGGCCACGCCGGTCGGCACCTTTCTTGAGAGAGGCGGAGGTGCGCCGCACCCCCGCGGTCCAGGGTATGGGGGGCGCCACAGCGATGTCTTATTGATGCCAGAGCTGAGCCTATAGCACGCGCATTCGATTTACGGGGACCCTTCACCTCCTTCACCCGAACGTGTGTCGGCGATAGCGTCGAGTCATGAATGATCACGTGATCGACCACGTCCAGGACACGGCCGCCGTCCAGGAGGCCACCGGCCGGCTGCTCGCGACGGTGCGCAAGCTGGACGACGCGGCGCTCCGTGAGCCGTCCCGGCTCCCGGGCTGGTCGCGCGGCCATGTGCTCGCCCACCTCGCGCGCAACGCCGACGCCATGGTCAACGTCCTCACCTCGGCGCGCACCGGCACCCACATCCCGATGTACGCAAGCGCCGAGATCCGGGCGGCGGACATCGAGCGCGACGCGCAGCGCCCGCTCGCCGCCCACATCGAGGACCTGCTCGCGAGCGCCGACCGTTTCAACACCGCGGCCGCCGCGCTTCATCCCGAGGCGTGGCAGCGGACCGTCGAGTTGCGGGGCGGCGTCACCGACCTCGCCGAGCGGGTGCCCTTCCGCCGCCTCATCGAGGTCGAGCTGCACCATGTCGACCTCGGCACCGGCTGCGAGGTCGAGGACCTCCCGGACTCCTTCGTCGCCCGCGACCTGGAGTACGTCGCGGGCGAGCGGTTCGCGGGCCGCCCCGACGTCCCGGCCCTGGAGATCCGCACGGACGACGGCCGCGCCTGGCGTACGGGGCGTGCGGGCCGTGCGGACGGTGGTGTCGAGGCCGTGGTCAGCGGGCCCGCGGCCGCCCTGCTCGGCTGGCTCACGGGCCGCTCCGACGGCGCCGGACTCGACGCCCACGGCTCCGCCCTGCCCGACCTCCCGCCGCTAGGCTGACGGCATGACGTACAGCGGAGTTGTGACGGTCGGCGGACCCGCGGATGTGCACGAGCTGACGGACCTGATGATCTCCAAGGTGGCGGTCGGCCCCATGGAGAACAACGCCTACCTGCTGCGCTGCCGCGCCACGGATGTGCAGTTGCTGATCGACGCGGCGAACGAGCCGCGGACCCTGCTCACCCTCATCGGGGACGGCGGCATCGCCTCGGTGGTCACCACCCACCAGCACGCCGACCACTGGCAGGCGCTGGCCGAGGTCGTCGAGGCCACCGGAGCGCGGACGTACGCGGGCCGCCACGACGCGGCGGGCATCCCCGTACCGACCGATGTCCTGGTGGACGACGGCGACACGATCCGCGTCGGACGGGTCGAGCTGACCGCGCGCCACCTCGTCGGGCACACCCCGGGAAGCATCGCCCTGGTCTACGACGACCCGCACGGGCACGCGCACGTGTTCACCGGCGACTGCCTGTTCCCGGGAGGGGTCGGGAACACGCACAACGACCCGGACGCCTTCGCCACCCTCATCCACGACGTCGAGACCAAGCTCTTCGACGCGCTCCCGGACGAGACCTGGGTCTACCCCGGCCACGGCAACGACACGACGCTGGGCGCCGAGCGCCCGCACCTGCCGGAGTGGCGCAAGCGCGGGTGGTGACCGCGTTGCGGGCATTCGTTCCGCGGGGCTGCCGTAGACGCGGACGAAACGGGGACCCCCCGGCGGGGGGCGCATCCTCGCCGTGTGCAGCCCGGTGGCCGGGGTGCGCCCACCTGTTCCGCCCTGCGGAACGAATGCCCGCACCCCGGCGAAGCGACGCTCGCCCGTCTCACGCCACCGCTCTCACACCACCGCCAGCCCCGCCTCGTACGCCGCCTCGAAGTGGTCGTCGATCAGGACGACCGTGCGTCCGGCCGCGTCCAGCATCGACGCCGCCGTCGCGGCGCGCATGCCGCTCGCGCAGTGCGTCCAGACCGTCCCGGGCGGCACCTCCGCCAGCCGCCCGTACAGCTCGTGAATCGGGATGTGCACCGAGCCCGCCAGAGCCCGGTCCGCGTACTCGGAGTCCCGGCGCACGTCGAGGACGACCGGCTGATCACCGCGCCGCACCGCCTCCGCCAGGGCACCGAAGCCCGCCCGCCGGAAGCCGCTGGGCCGGTCGTCCCCCGCGACCCAGTCCGCCGGTTCGCCGGTGGCCGCCGCGGCCGGACGGTCGATGCCGACGCGGGCCAGCTCGCGCTGGGCGTCGGCGACCTGTCCTGGCGTCTCGGCCAGCAGCGTGACGGGCTTGCCCCATGGCATCAGCCAGGCCAGGTAGGTGGCCAACTGGCCCTCGCCCTCGAAGTTGTACGAGCCGCGCACGTGCCCCGCGGCGAACGCCACCCGGTTGCGCAGGTCCACGACCCACTCCCCCGCCCTCAGCCGGGCCGCGATACCGGAGGCGTCCGCGGCCTTCGGCGGGGTCAGGTCCACGGGCGGGGGCCCGGTGGCGTTCACGGGCCCCATGTGCGCGTAGTACGCGGGCACGTCGTCCAGGCCCGCCAGCAGCCGCGCCACGAACGTGTCGACGTCCTGGACCAGCGCATCGTTCCTCCTGCGCTCCGCACCCACGGTCGTACGGTCCGCCGCCCGCGACGGGCCGGACGCGCAGAAGCTGCCGAAGCCGTGCGTGGGCAGGACTTGGGTGTCCTCGGGGAGGCGGTCGGCCAGCCGGTGCGCGGAGGCGTGCTGGGCCCGGGCCAGTTGCTCGGTCAGGCGGGGTTCGACCAGGTCGGTGCGGCCGACCGTGCCGATCAGCAGCGAGCCCCCGGTGAAGGCGGCGACCGGGCGGCCGTCGTCGCGCAGGACGTACGTGGTGTGGTGCGGGGTGTGTCCCGGGGTCGCGACGGCCTCGAGCGCCAGGCCGTCGTCGACCGGGATGGTGTCGCCGTCGGCCACCGCGGTCCGCTCGTACGACACCTGGGCGCCGGCGGGTACGAGGTAGCGGGCGCCGGTGACATGGGCCAGTTCGAGGCCGCCGGTGATGTAGTCGTTGTGGACGTGGGTTTCGGCCACGTACGCGATGCGGGCGCCGCAGCGCTCGGCCGCGGCGATCACCCGGTCGATGTCGCGCGGAGGATCCACGACCGCGGCCGTCCGGGGACCGGCGACGAGATAGCTGCGGTTGCCGAGGCCGGCCGTGTCCAGGGTGTCGATGGCGTGCATACGAACCTCTCGTCCGCAGCGAGTACCCCGCGAAGCCGGTCCGCAACGCGGCCGCGGGGGCGAGCGGACGGCGTCAGGCGTCGAGTCTCTCCTCGGCCCGGGCCCCGGTCTCGTCCCGCCCCTGCCCCTGCCCCTGCCCCTGCCCCTGCGCCAGCTTCCTTGACGCACGGAGGCTGGTGATCGTCGTGATGATCAGCACCCCGCAGATCACGCCGAGCGAGACCGGAATGCTGATCTCCGGGACATGGACCCCCGACTCGTGCAGCGCGTGCAGCACCAGCTTCACGCCGATGAAGCCGAGGATGACCGACAGCCCGTACGACAGGTGGACCAGCTTCTTCAGCAGCCCGCCGATCAGGAAGTACAGCTGCCGCAGCCCCATCAGCGCGAAGGCGTTGGCAGTGAAGACGATGTACGGGTCCTGAGTGAGGCCGAAGATCGCCGGTATGGAGTCCAGCGCGAAGAGGACGTCCGTGGTGCCGAGCGCCAGCATGACCACGAGCATCGGGGTCATGACGCGCTTGCCGTGCTGCTGGATGAACAGCTTGGTGCCGTGGTAGCGGTCGGCCACGCCGAAGCGCTTCTCGGCCGCCTTGAGCAGGCGGTTCTCCTCGTACTCCTCGTCGTGCTCCTCCGCGCGCGCCTCCTGGATGAGCTTCCAGGCGGTCCAGATGAGGAAGGCGCCGAAGAGGTAGAAGACCCAGGAGAAGCTGGCGATGATCGCCGCACCGGCTGCGATGAAGACCGCGCGGAGCACGAGCGCTATGAGCACACCCACCAGCAGCACCCGCTGCTGGTACTGCGAGGGCACCGCGAACTTCGCCATGATCAGGACGAAGACGAAGAGGTTGTCGACGCTCAGCGACTTCTCGGTGATGAATCCGGCGAAGAACTCGCCCGCGGGCTGCCCGCCCGCGAAGACCAGCAGGCCGAGGCCGAAGAGGGCAGCCAGAACGACCCAGACGGCCGTCCAGATTCCGGCTTCCTTGACGGACACGTCATGGGGCTTGCGCCCGATGAAGAAGTCGGCCGCGATCA
Organism: Streptomyces sp. 7N604; assembly: GCF_052245475.1. NCBI lineage: Bacteria > Bacillati > Actinomycetota > Actinomycetes > Kitasatosporales > Streptomycetaceae > Streptomyces > Streptomyces sp. 7N604. The sequence goes on from NZ_JBQQBX010000015.1 coordinate 150,436, forward strand.
GGGCACACAGACCGGCGATGGTCAGCACCCACAGGGTGAGGGAAACGTCCACTGCTCCTCCGGCAGAGTCGTACGGCAGGTTTCAGCGTCAACAGCTGTCGTAACTGCCGGAGGTCTCTTCCACCCGTGACGGCGCACCGCGCACCACACCGGGCCGACGCCCCGGGATCTGTCACCGATCCGTACTGACGGGAACGTCGCAGCAGGAGTACTCCCCTCCGCGCCAAGAAGAGTACACGGAACACCAAGGAAAGGTAAAGGGATTGGCAAAGGGGAGCCAAGGGCGCAGGTCAGCGGCCCCAGGCCCGACGGGCTTCGGCAACCTGTCCGAGTACCTGATGCAGCACCGCGCTCCCGGCCGGGGCGAGCGCGGGCTCGTACGTCCAGGCGTGACCGACCCACGGGTCGGCCAGGTAGTCGTCGGGGACCGGCGTGATCCGCAGCAATGCCCGCCACAGCGGGTCGAGCACCGGCCCGTACTCCCGCGCGTCCTCCCGGTCGGCGACCATCATCAGATGCACGCCCACGGCGGGACCCTCGTCCGCGAGGTAGCGCAGCTGGGTGACCGCGCGGTCGTCGAAGCCGTGCGGGAAGTCGTTGACGATCAGCAGCTGTTCCGCGGTGTCCAGGTCGGGAGGCAGCGAGTCGGACACCCCGCCGCGGATGGCCATCTGGACGAGGTCGACGCGCTGCGTCAGCCTGGCCAGCACGGCCGTCACTCCCCCGGCGCCGGAGGCGGGCGGCTCGCGGAGCACACCGGACTGCGTCAGCGGAGCGAGCGAGGACGCGGCGGAGCCCGCGGGGTCGATCGCCTGGACCGTGAACTCCCCTGCCGGGTAGACCGCGAGCATACGGGCGGCGTGCGCGACGGCGGTGTCCATGGCCAGCCGGCGCAGCTCGGCGGAGTCGGCCAGCGCCCCTTCGGCCGAGCCGGTCCTGCCGCTGTCCACCCACAGCCCGCGCTCCAGCGGCAGCCGGATGAGCATGGGGATGCGGAGTTCGGGGCGCTCGGGGAGATGCAGGTCGCCGAGGCGCAGCGCCATCGGGGTCTCCATCGGGACGCGGTAGCCCTGCCAGACCGGGCTGTCCCAGCGGGCGAACGCGGGCGGCAGCGCGGGCTCGACGACCTCGGACTCGGCGGTGAGCTGGGCGAGGTCGCGGTCCAGGGCGGCGCGGGCCTGGTCGACGAGCTGGGCGTGCTTGGCGCGGGCCTCGGCGCGGGCGGCGTCGCCCGCACTGCCGATCCGCGAGCGCGGATCGGAGAGCACCCGGTCGAGCTCCTGCTCCATCCGGGATTCGGCGAAGTCAACAGCGCTGCGGTAGGCGGCGGTTGTGCGGGCCAGGTCCTCGAACATGCCCCAGACCTGGTTATAGAGCCGCTCGTCCATGGTCCAGCCGGTGGCGTCGCCGGCGATGGGCTGGGCGGGCTGACCGGGCTGGGCGGGCGGCGCGGGCGGGGGCGGTACGGGCGGCGCCGCCGGAGTACGGCCGGGGTGCTGGTAGTTGACCGGGCCGTTGGTCACCGGTTGAGCGGGCGGGACGGGTTCGGGGCCGGGCGACGGGACGGGCCCCGGCCCGGGCGGTACGGGTGGTATGGGCGCCGGTCCTGAAGGGCCGCCTGAGCCGTCGCCGGTGCTGCCGCCGGCCGCGGCCGTACGGACCCGGCCGCCTCCGTCGGAGGGGCGCGGCGGGGGCGCGGCAACGGAGCGGGCCAGGCCCTGGGCGACGGCCTCGTTGATGACAGCGGCGAGTTGGGCGGCTTGGGTCAGCCCCTGGTCCTGGAGCATGGCGGCGAGCCCGCCCGCATACCCCTGGCCCACGGCTCGTACCTTCCAGGCGCCCTGCCTGCGGTAGAGCTCGAGGGCGACGACGGCGGACTCGCTGTCGAGACCCGTGATCGTGTAGCTGGCGATCTCGGTGCCGTCGAGGCCGGTGACGGCGACGAAGGGCGCGGCGAGGCCGGCGAAGCTCACCGGGCCGCCGACGCCGACCGGGAGCGCCAGCAGCACGTTCACCCGGTGGACGGGCCCGGGCATCGCGTCGAGGTCGACAGCGAGCCGGTGGTCGGCCGCGGCCTGCTTGGAGACCTCGAGGCCGGGGAGGTTCGGCGACGCGGGGTGGGCGACCCACTCGGCGCCTCGTATGGTGCCCTGTTCGTCGCTCAGGGTGGCTCCGGCCACGACAGGCTTGCCCGCCGATACCCGGATCTCCAAACGGGCCTGGGGCAGTGGGTGGTTCTGCCCACGCACCAGCTCGGCCGTCATCGCGTTCCCCTCGTCGTCTCGTACGTGTCGGTGGTGCCACCGGTTCGCGTTCGCGGGTGGTGCTGTTCGGCTCCCGGGGCGCGTGCCGCCGGGAGCCGTTGGCGCGGAACGGGGTGGTGCTACAGGTGGGGCAGGATCGCCGGCATCAGGTCCTGGAAGGTGCGGCCGTTGGCCGGGTTGCCGACGGCGGTCATCTGCCAGCCGCCGCCCGCGCGGTGCACCTTGGCCATGATCTGCGCGGTGTACTGGCCGCCGCCGGTCAGCGTGTAGCGCGCCAGCTCCTGACCGTTGGTCTCGTCGACAAGTCGGCAGAAGGCGTTCTGCACCTCGGCGAAGGTCTGTCCGGTGAAGGAGTTGACCGTGAAGACGATCTGGTCGATGTGAACCGGCACGCGCTGGAGGTCGACGAGAATGGCCTCGTCGTCGCCGCCCTGTCCCGCGCCGCCGACCACGTTGTCGCCGGTGTGCCGGACGGAGCCGTCGTCGCTGACGAGGTGGCGGAAGAAGACCACGTCCACGGGCTGCTTGTCGGCGAACAGCACGGCCGATGCGTCGAGGTCGATCTCCCTCGTGCGGGACCCGAAGAGTCCGCGGCGAGGCGCCGCCTGCCAGCCCAGGCCCATCCGCACCGCGCTCAGGGCGCCCCCGTCGGACTTCTGCAGGCTGATGCCCTGTCCCTTGGACAAGTTGACGCTCACGCGCTGTCCCCTCTCAAACACATTCATCGCAGCCGTTCGTCTGCGCGGCTGGACTGAAACCCTACGCAGCGCCACTGACAGTGAGGCAACGACCACGTCATTTTGTGGCGCTCTTGCAACACACGCCGATCAGGACAGCCCCGCTTCCCTCATCTGCCTCAGCTCCTTCTTCAGTTCGCCGACCTCGTCGCGCAGCCGCGCGGCGACCTCGAACTGCAGCTCCGCCGCGGCGGCCCGCATCCGGTCCGTCATCTCCTCGATGAGCTGGGCGAGCTCGGTGGCCGGCCGGTCCGTGAGCTCCCGGCCGTCCTTCGCGCCCCGGGCCGCCTTGCCCGCCGCCGCCTTGCCGCGGGCAGCGCCGCCCAGCGCGGGCACCGGGGCCTTGCCCTTGAGCTCCTTGCCCTGCCGGAATCCGGTGCCGAGCAGCTGCTCGGTGTCGACCTCTTCGCGGGCGATGGTCGCCACGATGTCGTTGATCTTCTTCCGGAGCGGCTGCGGGTCGATGCCGCGCTCCTTGTTGTACGCGATCTGCTTCTCCCGGCGGCGGTTGGTCTCCTCGATGGCCTTCTCCATCGCCGGGGTCATCTTGTCGGCGTACATATGGACCTGGCCCGAGACGTTGCGCGCCGCACGGCCGATGGTCTGGATCAGGGAGGTGCCGGACCGCAGGAATCCCTCCTTGTCGGCGTCGAGGATCGCCACCAGCGACACCTCCGGCAGGTCGAGGCCCTCGCGCAGCAGGTTGATGCCGACCAGCACGTCGAACTCGCCGGAGCGCAGCTCGCGCAGCAGCTCGACGCGGCGCAGCGTGTCGACGTCACTGTGCAGATAGCGGACCTGGATGTCGAGCTCGAGGAAGTACTCGGTCAGGTCCTCGGCCATCTTCTTGGTGAGGGTGGTGACCAGGACCCGCTCGTCCTTCTCCGCACGCGTACGGATCTCGTGGACCAGGTCGTCGATCTGGCCCTCGGTGGGCTTGACGACCACCTCGGGGTCGACCAGGCCGGTGGGCCGGATGATCTGCTCGACGACACCCCTGGAGCGGGACAGTTCGTACTGCCCGGGGGTGGCGGAGAGGTACACGGTCTGGCCGATCCGCTGCAGGAACTCCTCCCACTTCAGCGGGCGGTTGTCCAGGGCGGACGGCAGCCGGAAGCCGTGCTCGACCAGCGTCCGCTTCCGCGAGGCGTCGCCCTCGTACATCGCGCCGATCTGCGGCACCGTGACATGCGACTCGTCGATGACGAGGACGAAGTCCTCGGGGAAGTAGTCGAGCAGGGTGTGCGGGGCGGAGCCGGACTCGCGGCCGTCGATGTGCAGCGAGTAGTTCTCGATCCCGGAGCAGCTGCCGATCTGCCGCATCATCTCGATGTCGTAGGTGGTGCGCATGCGCAGCCGCTGGGCCTCCAGCAGCTTGCCCTGCTTCTCCAGCTCGGCCAGCCGCACCTCCAGCTCGGACTCGATGCCGGAGATGGCCCGCTCCATCCGCTCGGGACCCGCGACATAGTGGCTGGCCGGGAAGACGTAGAGCTCGTCGTCCTCGGTCATGACCTCGCCGGTGACCGGGTGCAGCGTCGAGAGCGCCTCGATCTCGTCGCCGAACATCTCGATCCGGACGGCCAGCTCCTCGTAGACCGGGAAGATCTCGATGGTGTCGCCGCGGACACGGAAGGTGCCGCGGGTGAAGGCCAGGTCGTTGCGGGTGTACTGGACGTCGACGAAGCGGCGCAGCAGCAGGTCGCGGTCGATCTCCTCGCCGACCTTGAGCGGGACCATCCGGTCCACGTACTCCTGCGGGGTTCCCAGGCCGTAGATGCAGGAGACGGATGCCACCACGATCACGTCCCGCCGGGTGAGCAGGGAGTTCGTCGCCGAGTGGCGGAGCCGCTCGACCTCCTCGTTGATGGAGGAGTCCTTTTCGATGTACGTGTCCGACTGCGGGACGTACGCCTCGGGCTGGTAGTAGTCGTAGTACGACACGAAGTACTCGACCGCGTTGTTCGGCAGGAGCTCGCGGAACTCGTTCGCCAGCTGGGCCGCGAGGGTCTTGTTCGGCGCCATGACGAGGGTCGGCCGCTGGAGCTTCTCGATCATCCAGGCGGTGGTCGCCGACTTGCCGGTGCCGGTGGCGCCGAGCAGCACGACGTCCTTCTCGCCCGCCTTGATGCGCCGCTCCAGCTCGGCGATCGCCGTGGGCTGGTCACCGCTGGGCTGGTAGGGGCTGACGACCTCGAAGGGCGCCACGGTGCGTTCGATCTGGGATACGGGCCGCATGGAACCACCGTACGACTCGGCACTGACAACGGACCCGGCGAGGCTCGCGGGGCCGACGGGGCGGGGGAGGCAGGGAGGCCAGGGCCTCGGGCGGCCGGCCGGCAGGGCCGATGCCTGGAATGCCGCGCCCCGACGTTCCTGAGGTGTCCCGTTCAACTTTTGGCCATTCGGAGCCTGTTCCTCGTTGGCACCCAGCTGGGACTCTCAGCCTGTCCCCGCACAGCCGACGCGAGGAGTCCACGTGCATACACGCACTGTCGCAGCCACTGTTGGCGCGCTTCTGGGTTTCTCCGCACTCGTCCTCCCCACCTCCGCGGCACAGGCCGCGGACTCCGGCATGTCGCATGGTCCGGTGGTCGTCGCGCACCGCGGCGCATCGGCGTACGCCCCCGAGAACACGCTCGAGGCGATCGACAAGGCCGATGAGCTCGGCACGGCCTGGGTGGAGAACGACGTCCAGCGGACCAAGGACGGCGAGTTGGTCGTCATCCACGACACCGATCTGAAGCGCACCACGGACGTGGAGCAGGTCTTCCCCGACCGCTCGCCCTGGAAGGTCGCCGACTTCACCCTGGCGGAGATCAAGCGGCTCGACGCGGGCAGCTGGTTCTCACCCGACTACGCGGGCGCGCGCGTGCCCACGCTCGAGCAGTATCTGAACCGGGTCAGCGCCAACCACCAGAAGCTGCTGCTGGAGATCAAGGCACCGGGGCTGTACCCGGGCATCGAGAGGCAGACGCTGCGGGAGCTGCGCGGCGAGGGCTGGCTCGACTGGTACCACGTCCGGCACAAGCTGATCATTCAGTCGTTCAGCGCCGACTCCGTCAAGACGGTCCACAAACTGCGGCCCGACGTGAAGACCGGCTTCCTGGGCACCCCGGCGGTCGCCGACCTGCCGCAGTACGCCGCGTTCACGGACCAGATCAACCCGAACTACAAGACCGTGACCCCCGAGTACGTGGCCGCCGTCCACGCCCTGCGGGGCGCGCACTGGCGACCGCTCGAGCTGTTCACCTGGACGATCAACGACGGTCCCAACGCGACACGGCTCGCTGGATACGGGGTCGACGGGATCATCACCAACACACCCGACGTCGTCCGCGAGGCTACGGAGGGGGACGCCGCGGACGCCGCTTCCGGCGCGTCCGGCTCCTTCTCCGGCGCCACAGCGCCGTAGCTCCGACTCCCGGGAGCCCACGGCGCTCGTACGGCCGCGCCCCCGAGCGGGGCGCGGCCGCGCCTTTTGCGCGGCGCTTCGCGCGCTTCGCTTCAGCTTCGCCTCACGCGCTTCGGCACGCGCTTCGCCCTCGCGCGCTTCGCCTCACGCCTGCTCACGCGCGCGTGGTGATGGCCTCCCGGGCTACGCTGCGTGAGATGAGCACCGTGACCTGGACCGTGACCGGCACCCCGATCGGACCGCTGCTGCTCGCGGCGACCAACGAGGGCCTGGTCAACGTCGTGTTCCACGCCGACGAGAAGACGGCGCGCAGGGCGCTGGAGCGGCTGGCGGGGCGACTCGGCGGAGAGCCGGTGGAGGCTACGGAGAACCCCTTCCTGGCGGAAACGGTCCGCCAGCTCCGCGCCTACTTCGCGAGCACGCTCCGTGCGTTCGACCTCACCCTGGACTGGTCGCTGTCCGGCGGCTTCAACCGGCGGGTGCTGCGCGAGCTGGCGACCGGCGTCCCGTACGGCACGGTGGTCGGCTACCAGGACCTCGCCGACCGGGTCGGCGAGCCGGGCGCGGCGCGGGCGGTGGGCGTGGCCATGGGGTCCAATCCGCTGCCTGTCGTCGTTCCCTGCCACCGTGTTGTCGAGAGCGACGGAGGGCTCGGGGGCTTCGGGGGCGGCCTGGAGACCAAGCGCGCGCTGCTGGCGCTGGAGGGCGTACTGCCGCAGCCGCTGTTCTGACGGCGCGGTACGTGGAGAGCTCGGCTCAGGGTTTCGACTCGCTCGGCTCAGAACCCGGCTCAGAACCCGGTCAGAGCTCCAGCTGGAGCAGCAGCACCCGGGCTCGCGCGTCTCCCGCGACTGCCGCCCGCTGCGCCCAGTTGCGCGCCCGTGCGGCGTGCGCCTGCTTGTCCCGCTCGCCGCTCGCCGCTTCCGCCCGCTTCAGATACAGCGCGGCCAACTCCCGTGCGCAGCCGCCGTGTCCGCGCTCCGCACCCGGCCGCAGCCACTCCTCGGCCTCATCCGCGCGCCCGCGCTCGCGCAGCGCCACGCCCAGCCGCTCGCGGCTGATGTCGTCGTTCCGCGCCTCGGCGGCCTTGCGCCACCACCCCTCGGCCGCGGGTTTGCGGCCCATGTCGTGCAGCCGTGCGCCGGGCTCGTGGAGCGGGATGTCCACGCCCCGCTCGACGGCCTTGGCCCACCAGATCAGCGCCTCGTCGTACAACCCGTCGGTGGCGCACTCGATCACCAGCTTCGCGGCGGCCGTGGCGTCGCCCGTCCTGGCCAGCTCACGCAACAGGCGTAAGGCGCCGTCGCGGTCCCCTTGATCGAGCAAGTTCTTGGCGTACTCGGCGAGGTCGTTCTCGCGCCGTCCCTGCCGCCGCTTGCGCCGCCAATTCACCGCACACACCCTCCCGCCTTGGCGCCGCACGGCACTGACTGCCCGCGGCCCGGACAACCAGTACGCCAGTCCGGCGGGCCGACGCGAAAGGGAGCACGGCCGGTGCACATGTGCACCGGCCGAAAGGGGCACGGAACCACGGCTGCGCACAGGTCAGGGTGACGGTCACCACCACGGCCGCGGCGCCGAAGCCGCCATCGGACAACTCCGGCTCGGACGACTCGGGTTCAGGCTCTGGCTCGGGCGGCTCCGACTCCGGATCGGGTTCAGGCTCCGACTCCGACTCCGGCTCCGACTCCGGCTCCGGCTCCGGCTCCGGCTCCGGCTCCGGCGGATGGTCCGCCTACTACCAGAACTGCGACGCCGCACACGCGGCTGGCGCCGCCTGCGAGTGGTAGCGAGAGCCACCCACAGACCCACCCGCCAACCGACTGACCGGCCGATTGTCAGTGGCGGCCCCTAGCGTGCGACGACCTCGCCGTCTACCACGGCCATCCCCGCCACATACGCGAGGCGGGCGCGCGCTACGTCGTCGACTCGCTGCACCCGGCTTCCGGGGGCTTCTACCGCGTGCGCGGCGAGACCAGGCGCCTGATCTGGCAACGGCCTCTACCGGACCATCCGTCGACGCCGTCGCAGTCCCCGCGCCCCGCCCCCACCCCTCCCTGAACCGGGGCACCCGCCCCAGGCCCCCCAGCGGGATCCAGGGGGCGTAGAGGCCAAAAGGCGTAGGGGCCCAGAGGCGTAGCCCCTGATTTCGGGGAGGGGCGGGGCAGGGGCGAAGTGCAGCCGGGATGGCCTAGATCGCGGAGGTGTACGGGCGGTCGCGGCGGGCGTCGTGGAGGACCGAGCCCCACCACAGGAGCTGGTCGAGCAGGACCTTCGCCGCGCCGTTGGGGCCTTCGGGTTCCCTGAGAGTGCCGTCGGGGCCGAAGAGCTCGAAGAAGCGGGGGAAGGAGACGTAGTCGCGGACGGTGTGGGCATGCAACTCGCCGAAGATCTGCCGCAGTTGCTCCATCGCCAGAAGGCCTCCGCTCGCGCCGCTGTAGCCGACGAACCCGATCGGCTTGGCCTGCCACTCGGTGAAGTGCCAGTCGATGGCGGCCTTCAGCGAAGCCGGGAAGCTGCGGTTGTAGTCCGGCGTCACGACGACGATCGCGTCCGCGGCCTCGATCCGCCGGGTGAGGTCCGCCATCTCGGCGGGGCGGTCCATCTTGGGCTGGAGCGCCGGGGGCACGGGCGGCAGCTCGACCGGCAGGGGCGTATCCGCCAGGTCGATGAGGTCGACCCTGAACTGGCCGTGCTGCTCGGCCCGCTCGACGAACCAGTTCGCGACCACCGGGCCGAACCGGCCCTGCCTGACGCTGCCGATGATCACTGCAAGGTTGAGGGGCTCACTGGGCATGTCTGTACTCCTTGTTGCCATCTGTCCGAACTGTTCGCGTCACGAGAGGGACCGCGTGGGCCCACCCCTGTGGGACCCAGGTCTCAACCTGCCGGGCGGAGCGGAAGCCAAGAAGACCGGGCTGAGACTGGTAGTGGCAGGGCCACGATCCCGGCGGCCCCGGCTGTTACGTTCGAAACGTGAGCGACAACGAGCTGGGCAGGTTCCTGCGCATCCGCCGTGAAGCCATCACACCCGCAGAGGTGGGGCTGCCCACCGGCCCCCGTCGCCGTACGCCCGGCCTGCGCCGGGCCGAGCTGGCCACGCTCGCCGGGGTCAGCGTCGAGTACGTGACGCGGCTCGAGCAGGGACGCGACCGCCGGCCGTCCGCGCAGGTGCTCTCCGCGCTGGCCGACGCGCTACGGCTCATGCCGAGCGAACGCATCCACCTGCACCGCCTCACCAAGGCCGCCGACGGGGGCTTCGCCTGCATGGGGGGCGCGACACCGACGCGCACCGTACGCCCCACCGTGCGGGCGCTGCTCGACCGCCTCGAACCCGCCCCCGCCGTCCTGCTGAACCGGCTGAGCGAGATCCTCACCTGCACGGCGGGGTACGAGCGGCTGGCGGGCCCCATCGGACTGCTGGACGGCGCGCCCCCGAACCTCGCCCGCTTCGTCTTCACCGACGACCGGGCGCGTACCGCCTACCCCGACTGGGACCGTATCGCCGACGAACAGGTCGCCGCCCTCAAGCAGGGGCCGTTCCGGGCGGACGAGCATGTGGCAGTGCTCGCCGACGAGTTGGCCATCACCGCTGGGGCGGCGTTCACCGAGCGCGTGGACACCCTGCCCGGCCTCCCGAAGTCCAGCGGCATCGTGCGGCTGGTCCACCCCGAGGCGGGCGAGCTGCGCCTGGCGTACGAAACCCTCGAACTGCCCGCGGACGACGACCAGCGCCTCATCGTCCACCTCGCCGCCGACGACGCCACTTCCGCCGCGCTCGACCGCCTCACCGGCCGCCGGCCGGGCGCGCTGCGCGCGGTGTCCGGCTGACGCTGCCGCAGACACGGGCGACCGGGTGTACGAGCGTCCGGGCGGCCTGGGGGCCCGGCGGCCCCGGGCGTACGAGCGTCCGGGCCGCCAGGCCGCCGCCTCGCTGTACGGCCGACCGCCGGCGGCCCCGAACCGCCGGCCGACCGCCACCAGTCACCCGTCCGCGACTCGCAACGAAGCTCGGTCACGGGCCACGGGGTCACGGGGGCACGGAGTTACGGAGCCACCCAGTCCCCCAGTCACCCAGTCACCGAGACCGGTGACGGCGCCTCCGCCAGCGTCCGTTGCCCGCCGGAATCGGTCACGACCAGCCGTGGCAGGTAGGGCCCTTGGCGATCGTAGACGTGGGTGGTCGTCGGCCTGTCGGTCCGCAGGTGGGTCCCGTCACCGAAATACCAGTCGTAGCGGTGTCCGGCGCCCGTCTCCCCGTCGTGCCTGTCCACAGCGAATCGGACCACGGATCCGACCGGCTGCGAGTCCCCGGTGACCGTGAACGACACCCGGTGCCCGTGCGACGGAAGGCCGAACCAGTCGCGCACGCGCGGGTTGAGCAGGAAGCTGTCGGCGTACTGCCGTGCGCCGCGGACATCCGGATGCCCCACCGACGCGGTCAGGCACTGCACCGGCGTCTTGCTGAGCTCCGGGCAGGCGAACTTGCGCAGTGGGTACTGCGCATCGGTCAGCGGGTTCCCCCACACCGTGGACTGCGGGGCGTGGAACGCACTGTCCAGCGTGAACAGACCGTCGGCCGCCACCGCGTAAGGACCGTCGGGGGAGGCGCGGTTGGCGGCCTCGGCTGCCGCGCGGTAGGCCTCGCCCGCAAGCTGCGTGAACTGCTCGTACCGCTCCTCCGCTTTGCCAAGCGCGCCCTTGCACGTGGCCCGCTGTGCGCCACGGAGCCCAGGAGCCGCGCACCACGTCGCCGGGAGCGGGGAGCTCTTGCGGCTCAAGGCGTAGTAGAAGTCCGCCACGATCACCTTGGGGTGGCCGGGAAGGGAGTGCGCCTTCTCGATGGCCTCCCTGATGCCGCGCCCTCCGTACCCGACCTTGGCGCCGCTGAAGTAGGGGACGTCCTTGGCCGGGTTCTCGGGGGCCGCACCGACGCCCTCGCACTCGCGCCCCACGGCCCGGGGCACGCTCTCCGACCCCGGCGTCACGCCGGCGCCGATGCCGAAGAAGGGGTCCATGTCGTTGATGCACCCGTTGAGGATCACCAGGTCGAGACCGTATCCGCCGGACCGTGCCTGCGCTCCGGCCCGTTCGAGCTGGCAGAACACGTCCGGCATCTGCTGTGTGACCTCCCCGAACTCCATCTCGCCGTCGCCGTCCGGGTCCTGCTTCTCCGTGCGCTCCAGGCAGGCGGCGTCCTCGTTGCCGGGCGGGAGGTCCGGCGCGTCGAGCACCGCGCCGGAGATGGCGTAGTCGACGTGCTGATGCCCGCGCCCGGTCTCCCGGCCGAGGAGTTCGCCGGTGAGGTACGGGAACTTCTGGTCGTGGTCGAGCCCCTGGCCCCACACCACCGAGTCGCCGACGGACGCCACACGCACCGGGTCGCAGCCCCGGCCGATCCGGTCCCGCCAGGGCTTGCCGAAGTCACCGGGCGCGCCGCCCGCGGCGGTAGGCAGCACGCGCGCGTCCACCGTCAATGCGGCGTCCGACGGGACCTCCTCGGCGGGAATGCTGAACTCCGCGACGGCAACCGAGCGGGCCATCACGACCGTTCCCCCGGCCAGACGGCCGCCGCCACCGGTCCGGACCCGCCACTCGACCTCCGCTCCGGCCCTGGCGCCCGCCGGGTGGTAGACCTGCACGCGCGCGTGCACCGTACGGGAACACGACGGGTTCGGGGTCAGGTCCACGTCGAGGATCAGGGGGTACGCCGTCCCCGAGGAATCCCGGGCGGCAGCGGTGCCCGGTAGCGCGGCCAGGCTCGTCAGCAGCAGCGTTCCCAGCAGGCCCGCGATCAGTGCTGCCCGCGGCCCGGTCCTCAACCCTGTCCTGGGCCCTGTCCCCGGCCCCTTCCTCGGCCCCTTCCTCGGCTCCTTCCTCGGCCCTGTCCGCGGCCCCTTCCGCAGCCATCCCCGCCGTGCCGTCCGCGGCTTGCGCGCTGTAAGCCCCCATAACAATCTCGCCGATCGCATCAAACAGTGCCCCTCTCCGATCGGTCAGGTCAGAACAGGCAGCGGACGCCACAAAGTTGACACCCGCTCACGTAATTCGGTCCAGACTGGCAGGGCTGCTCCGGACTCAAAAGACGGCCGGACGTGATCACGGTCACTTACTGCCGGTAGCCGTTTCCTCATGCTGTGTCAGCGACTGAAGGGGACGGACCTGCTCACGCCCGCCAACCGCTCCACGCCGGATGCCGGGGGTCGTCCACCCGTACGACGACGTCGGCGGCCTCCCCCGGCCCCACCTCGTCCTCGTAGCGCGCGAACGCGGGCAGCGTCCACCGCTCGCCCTCCTCCGTGCGGCGGGCGAGCGCGGCGGGCGTCAGCATCAGGTGCACCGACAGATCCAGCGGGAACCAGCGCCCGAGGAGCAGGGCCCCGTGCAGGATCAGCACGCCGCCGGGCGGCAGTTCGGCGTAAGGGCTGCGCGTGGCACGGTCGGTGCCGGGGTCCCACAGGTCGGGCAGGATGCGGCCGCTGCCGCCCGGCTCCAGCGGATTGAAGACCTCCCGCCACAGCGCGCCCGTGTCGAGCCAGGCGTCGTAGTACGCGTCCGGGTCCTCCCGCCCGTACTCGTAGCGCAGCGAAGCGGGACGCAGGAAGCCGTCCGCCGCCACGGTCCTGACCGGCCGCCCGAGCACACGCAGGGCTTCGGCCAGCCGCTCCGCAGGCTCCTTGGGGCGGGCCGCCGGTGCGCCGTCGATCGCGACGCGCAGCCACGGGCCACCGTCGGAGGCCTTCAGCTCGGCGATCCGGTCCGCGAGCGCGCCGGTCAGCCGTTCCCAGGAGATCGCTTCGAGCCGCACGCCTCCCATCATGCCCCGAAGGCCCGAACCGGCAGCGGCCCCCCGGCCCCCGCCTCCGCTCCCGGCCCCCCCGAAAGCTCAGCAGCGCGGCACCGGCTTGCTGTACGTCGTATTGCTGGCGTTGGACACGTAGTAGTCGGAGACCCAGCGCCCGGTGTCGAGCTTGTCCCACACCTTCGTTCCGCTCACCGCCGAGCCGCTCGCCTGGCAGACCACCCAGGCCAGCGCGCCGCCGGGCAGCGTGCCCGCGGTCGCGTACGAGGTGCCGGGACCAGTGCGCTGGTTGACCCCGCCGGCCGCCGTCACCTGGTAGGGGTACGTGCAGCGGGGCAGGGGCGCGCTGTAGCCGGTGTTCGAGGGGGTGCTCACGTAGTAGTCGGAGACGTACGTGCCGTCGGAGAGCTTGTCCCAGACGGAGGTCGTACCGACCTTGGAGCCGGGCGCCTGGCATACCGCCTTGACCGGCGATCCGGGCGCGAGGGACCGCACGACGCCGTACGACGTGGACGGCCCGCTGCGCGCCGAGAGGGCAGTGGAGCTGGTCACCTTGTACGTGTACGCGACGGTGGCAACGGGCGCGTCCAGCCGGTCGTTGTCGATATTGATCTTCACGCCGCCGTACGTCTCGTCGTGGCTGTTGGTGTACTGCTTGGCCCGCTGGTGCACGGCCCACTTGGAGTTCGCGATGTTCGCCCAGCCGGTCAGCGATGAGCTGCCGTCGTAGCGGGCGATCCAGAGCGCGTCGGGCCGGGCGTAGGCGGTCGAGTTGTAGACGTCGGAGAGGTCCTTCGCGCCGAGGTTGAGGTTCATGTAGACGCCGGAGACGTACCCGCGGGCGTGCAGCTCCTTGGTCCAGGCGGAGAGGTACTTGAGGACCGCGGTACGGCAGGTGGTGTCGGTCCGCGAGTAGGGCTCGATGTCATTGTAGAAGGCACTGCCGGGGAGGAGGCCGAGCGCCTTGGCCTTGGCGATGGCGTCGGTGGCCGCCGCCTTGCCCTCGGCGGCCGCGCCCGCGGGGGTGATCTTCGCGTCCTGGGGCCGCGCGCCGCAGGGCGGCTGAAGACCCTTGTAGATGGGCAGCAGCCGCCATCCGAGCTTGGTCACTTCGGTGACCCAACTCGCGGTCAGCTGGGGCTGGGCGCAGGTGCGGTTGACACCGCCGAAGTAGATCCCGACGGCGCGGTACGGCGAGGCGCTCCATGCCTTCATCGCGGCGAGGGTGGGTGCGGTGCAGGCGTCGAAGGCGAGGCCGGAGTAGCGGGTCGCGGTCGCGCCGGGGGGATAGCCGATGGGGGTGGCGGGCTCGGCGGAGGCCCGCGGCGCGAGGACGACGAGCGTCAGGGCGGTACTGGTGACGGCGGCGACGAGCAGGCTGAGGCGAGATCTGATGCGTCCGATACCTCTGACGCCGATGGTGAGGCGGGTCCGGAACATGACGACCCCCGGGGAGTCGGCCGAGTCCCGTTCCCAGGGGCGTCTGGACGCCAGGACTCCAGGACGCCAGGACGCATCGAAACGAACTCTCAGCACTTTTCAACTTGTGTCATGTTTTTCCACCCGTATGGTGTTCCGAGTCAAGGGGTGTTGGGGCAAAGGTTTGACTCAGAGGCAGCCATGCCATGGATGGGGAAAGGGCATGCCCCCTTGCCGACCCCCCAACACCCGTACGAGAACCCGTACGAGAATCCGTACGCGAACCGCGAGACCCCCACGTGACAGGAGCAGCGCAGCATGCCCACCCCCCTGATCGCCCTGTCCGACGACGTACGGGAAGCGCTCGCGGGCCACCGTCCTGTCGTGGCCCTGGAGTCGACGATCATCGCCCACGGACTTCCGCGGCCCCGCAATCTGCGCGTGGCGGAGGAGTTGGAGGGCATCGTCCGCGCCGCCGGCGCCGTACCGGCCACCATCGCGGTCCTCGACGGCCGGGCCCATGTAGGCCTCAACAAGACCCAGCTGGAGCGGATCGCCGACGACCGCTCGCTGCGCAAGCTGGGCCACCGCGACCTCGCCCCGGCACTGGCGACGGGCGCGAGCGGGGCGACGACCGTATCCGGTACGGCCTTCCTGGCGGCCCGCGCCGGGATCCGGGTCTTCGCGACGGGCGGCCTGGGCGGCGTACACCGCGAGTGGACGACGACGCAGGACGAGTCCGCGGACCTCGGGCTCCTCGCCCGTACGCGCATCACGGTCGTCTGCGCGGGCGTGAAGTCGATCCTCGACGTGCCCGCGACGCTGCAGCGCCTGGAGACACTGGGGGTGGGGGTGGTGGGCTACCGGACGGATCACTTCCCCGGCTTCTACGTGAGCAGTTCGGGGGAGCCGGTGGACTGGACGGTGCGGGAGCCGGAGGAAGTCGCGGCGATCATGCGGGCCCAGGACGGACTGGGCGGCCCGGAGTCGCGTACGGAACCGGGTACGGGATCGAGTACCGACTCGTGTACGGAACCGGGTACGAGATCGGGTACGGAGTCGGCGCTGATCGTGGCGAACCCGGTCCCGGAGCAGGATCAGCTGAACCCGGAACTCCACGACCGCGTACTGGAGGAGGCTCTTACGGCGTGCGCCCGGGAGGGCGTCACGGGTCAGGCGGTGACCCCCTTCCTCCTGGACTACCTGGTGCGGCATACGGGCGGTGCGTCTCTGGAGGCGAACCTGGCGGCGGTACGCGGCAACGTCCGCCTGGCGGCGCAGATCGCCGCGGCGTGGTCCCGGTCCGAGTGAGGGGCGGGGCTGGGTGACGGGCGGGACTGGGGCTGGGGCTTGGGCCCCGGCTGGGGCAGGGGCCGGGCCCGCCGGCGGCCTGCTGGTCATCGGAGACGTGGTGACGGACATCGTCGCCCGCCACGCCACTCCCCTCGCCGCAGCGACGGACACCGCCGCGGAGATCTCGATCCTGCCGGGCGGCGCGGGCGCGAACGTGGCGTGCTGGGCGGCGCACGCGGGCGTGGGCGGGGGCACGGACAGCGGCAAGGGGACGGGCAGGGGTCAAGGGGCGGACCCCGGCGCGGGCGCGGACCTGCGTGCGGTGGACGTACGCCTCCTGGCGTGCGTCGGCCCGGACTCCGCGGAGTGGCACGAGGAAGCCCTCGTCCGCTCGGGTGTCCGCCCGATCCTGCGGGTGGACCCGGAGGCTCATACCGCCAAGGTCATCTCGCTGGTGGACGCCACCGCCGAACGCACCCTCCTCACCGACAGCGGCGCGGCCCTCCGCCTCACCCCCGACGACTGGTCCGACGACCTCCTGGAGGGCGTCGCCCATCTCCACCTGTCGGGCTACCTGTTCTTCGCGGACTCGTCCCGCGCCCACGCGCGCGTGGCCATGAAGGCGGCCCGAGCGCACAGCATCCCCGTGAGCGTGGACCCGGCATCAGCGGGCTTCATCGAACGCCTCGGAGTCGACCTCTTCCTGCAATCCATCGCAGGAGCGGACCTCCTCACCCCCAACCTCGCCGAGGCCCAGCTGCTGACCGGTCTCTCGGAACCGGCGGACATGGCCCTGAAGTTGAGTCACGACTTCTCACTCGTAGCTCTGACACTGGGCGCCGATGGAGCCCTGCTCGCCGCGGAGGGACAGCTCCTCGCGTGCGTACCGGCCCCGCCCGCCACCCCCGTGGACACCACAGGCGCGGGCGATGCCTTCACCGGAACTCTGCTCGCGGCCCGCCTCTCCGGTGCCACGCCTGTCGCGTCGGCCAGGACGGCATGCCAGGCCGCCTCACGGTCAACCACCTACGCGGGCGCCCGCCCATACCAGCCCAGTGCCCGTGTGCCCCCGATGGACTGAGTCCACCGTCCGACGTCATGAACGCCGGACGGACGGCCTTCGCCACGGACCCGACGGGTGTAACCGTGGGGCTGTGGCAGGGGAAGGACCGCATCGGCTCCACGGTGGTCAACGAGCCGGGCCGTCCGTTGGCGGCACTGCGGGACCCGCAAGGCGCTGCTTTCAGCGTCTGGGCGTTCAACGGGGCCACAACATAAGCCGCTTGGTCCGCCCGTATGCACTTTCCGCCCCCTCACCGGGGGAAGCCGGAGCGGGCCGCCCACTGGATGAGCTCCTTCCGCGCCGCGGCACGCAGTTCCGCCGAGGGGGCCGCCGTACCGTCACTTACCAGCGCGAAATGGAGGTCACCTGAGCCGGACGGCGGTGCGGAGAGCAGTAGGCGCCGGGCGTTCGGGGAGCCACCCGTGTCCCCGATGGCGCTGCCGGCCCCGGCTTCCGGGGCGGCCGCGATGGGGTGATCGGCGGTGTGACCGTGGGCGGTGTAGGGCGGCTGACCGGTGGCCGTACCGAGGTCGGATACGACGGTGGTGGCGGCCGGGTCCCAGCCGCGCGGCAGGTGCAGTTCGGTGGGTGCGTTCGCCGTGCCGTCACCGCCGGAGCGCCAGACCAGCATGCCGTACTGGCCGCTGCCGACGAGCCGGGCGACGTTCGGCAGGTCGCCGGGTATGCGGTCCCACGTCAGCGTCTTCCCGCCGTCGCGGGACCGGTCCTCGTACGTGAACGCGAGGGTGCGGCCCGCCACCGCGCTCGGATAGAGGCGGTCGATCAGCCGCGCGTCCTGGCGCAGGACGGGCTCGCCCGAGTCGCCGAGTTCGACCGAGGAGAGATCCTCGTCGTTCCAGGCATCGGCCTCGGTGAGGACTTTGTCGGGGTTGTCGTTCATCACCTCGTGGTGACGGCCGCTGTAGATGTCCCAATGCCACTGGGTGGAGGACAGTACGGGCCCGGAGCGGGCCGTCTGTTTCCACCAATTCCGGCCGGACAGACGGGATTCGAGGGCTTGGTACATCGCTTTGAGAACGGTCGGCGCCTTGTCGGCGACGTTGCCGCTGAGCGGGTGCCCGAATTCACTGACGACGGCCGGGGTGTCCGTCGCGGAGGAACGCTCGCGCACCGCGCCGAAGTCTCCGGAATACTGGCCGTCCTGAGCCTTGCCCGGCATGAAGATTCCGGAGATCGCCTTCTGGTCGTAGAAGTGCGTGTTGAAGACATACCGCGGACCGAGCTTCCCGCCGGTGTCGGACAGACCGCCCTCCTGCCGCGCGAAGTCCAGGTTGGAGTTCCAGAACAGATTCGGCTCCACGAAGGCCGGCTTGTCCCGCCACCCCGCGGCATCCATGCGGGAGCGGAACCGCTCGTAGAAGGGCCACAGCACGTCCCGCTCCCACGAGCGGCTGTCCTGGCCGTCGTCGTATGTGCCCGCGTACGGCTCGTTGTACGGGTCGAAGCCTACGACGCGGGCGAATTGGTCGGCGGTGAGGTGCTGCGCGACGTAGGTCATCGCCTTCTGCGCTGTGTCCAGAAACGCATCCTGAACGCCGAAGCTACCGGCATCCGTGGCCAGAACGCGGTTGTGCCAGAAGTCGCGGCTCGCGTCCATGACGGGCTTGTTCTGGGTGATGTTCTGGCCCCAGTGGAAGCAGATCCCGCAGAACTCCTTGCCGTAACCTCCCGCTTTCACAACCCACTTGGGGGCGCCGTCGCCGGTGTACCAGCTGTCCTTGTTGAAGAGATGGCGAGAGAAGAGGTCCTGGTGAAAGTCAGGAAAGACCCGCAGCCCGGCGTCGAGGAAAACCTGCATCTGCTCGGTCGCCCTGGCCAGATAGGCGTCATCGACCCGGCCGGGCTCGGGTTGGGCGTGCGCCCAGGACAACAGAAACCGTACGGCGTTCCCACCGGCCAGATTCCGCAGCGCCCGTGCCGACGTGCGGGCATCGTCCGTACTGGCGAAGGGCAGCCCGCCGTTCTCCTCCAGCTTGGCCTCGCCGGACACGTTGAACCCGCGCAGGACGACCTCGCGACCGTACCCGTCGACGAACCGCGTGCCCTGCACGGACACCTCGCCCGCAGCCCGGGTGTCGAACCACAGGGGGCCTGCGGCGGCGTGGGCGGAGGCGGGGCGGGAGCCGGCAGCGGAAGCGAAGGCGCCGGAGCCGGAATCGGAGGCGGCGCCCGCTGGAGCCCCGTAAGCCCCGGCCGCTGCCAGGAGCCCCAGGACTACCCCGAATATTTGGCTCCGCCCGGACCTGCGCGTGCCTGCGTTCACCATGCCCCACACGGTCACCGAAAGCTGACGAGTCGTCAAGTAAACGAGGGACGGGTGGACGCCCAGCCGGGGGCCGACTACTGCTTGCCATTGACCGGAGCCAAGAAGGTACAGGGGGTAAAAACTTCTCATGACGGATCGCCCCCTGCTCCTCCTCGACGTCGACGGCCCGCTCAACCCGTACGGCGCCCGGCTGCGCCGCCCCCGCGGCTACACCACCCACCGCCTCCACCCCGCCAACTGGTCGGCCCGCCAGACCCCGGGCTCCCGCCGCCACCGCCGCGGCCTCCGCGTCCGCCTCAACCCCGCCCACGGCCCGCGCCTGACCGCCCTCCCGTACGAACTCGCGTGGGCCACCACCTGGATGCACCAGGCGAACGAGATGATCGCCCCGGTCCTCGGTCTCCCCAGCGACCTCCCGGTGATCGAATGGCCCGAGCTCTTCACCAGGGACCCCGACGGCCTGTACTGGAAAACCCGCCACGTCCTGAAGTGGGCCGCCGGCCGCCCCTTCGCCTGGGTCGACGACCTGATCACCCACCGCGACACCACCCATGTATCCACCCACCACGACGCCCCGGCCCTGCTGATCCAGATCAACCCGCGCCGCGGCCTGCGCGAGGGGGACTTCGCGACGCTGGAGCGGTGGGCGGCGCGGCTGTGAGCCGAGCCGGCGCAGGGCGGCAGTTGGGAGCAAGCGCGGCCCGCGGCTGCTCGCGCCCCTGCGCACAGGCTTTTGAAGCGCGCCTGCAAGGGCGAAGACACGCTCACCGCGTCTTCCAGAGCCCAGTCAACTCTTTGGCGAAATCGCCGAGATGGGCACGGGGTCGCCGAAGGCGAAATGAGACAACGCCGCACGGGCTGCGTATCGCCTCACAACGAAAGCTGAACGTCCACGGATGTTGGTTGAGGAGGACTGCCGGTGGGAGTCAACGACACCGAAACCCAGCGAGCTCCTGATCCGAGTCATGATGCCGGGCGCGCGATCATGGACTCCTTCCAGGACGTGCTGGACGCCTTGGACGCCGCGCGCGCCCGGCTCCACGAGGACGACGTGGAGGAGGGCCGGGCCGAGAGCCCGCCCCCGTCCGGTCGCCCCCGCCGCGAGCCGGTCAGGGGCACCGTCATCAATCGCCCGTCCCCGTCCCCGTTCTCGCCTCCGCCCCCGATCCCTCTCCGGCGACCGCAACCGGTGGAGCGCGGCCCCGAGAACACGGATCTCTTCCGCCCAAGGAAGATGCGAGCAGCGCCGGACCGTCCGCACGCCGCCCCGTTCCCCCAGGCAGCAGAGCCGGCGTGGCCGGACGTCGAACGCCCGGCAGTCGCTCCGCCGCCCGTGACCGACCGGCGGCCGGTGGCCGACCCACCGCCCGTGAGCGACCGGCGGCCCGTGACCGATCCGCGCCCGGACGCCGACCGGTGGGGCACTGCCCACCAAGCCCCCGACCAGCCCCCGGAGGCGTCACCCCCGCGCTCGGGCTCGCACGCGAGAACCAGAGGCCGAGGGCGCCGGCGCCTCATGGACAGGCGGAGCACACGTGTCGCCGGGGTGTTCGGGGCGGGCGCCGTGAGCGGGTTCATCCTCGCCTCTGCGCTGCTGGGCAACGACCGCCCCACCCTGCCCGTCTCGTCCACACCCATCGCGCAGCCGGACAGACCGCTGTCCGACGACCCGGGCCCGTCAGTCCCCGAGAGCCCCCAACTGGGCAACCCCCAACTGGGCGGAGGTGTCCTGCGCCGGGGCGACAGCGGCCATGGAGTGTACGAACTGCAGGTACGTCTGCTCCAGGTCCCGAACATCTACGGCGACCGCAATATCGACGGCCTCTACGACATCGAGGTCCAGGAGGCCGTGGCCAGATTCCAGGAGTGGTACGGCATCCGCGGCGACGAGAGAGGCGTCTACGGCGACAACACCCGCCAAGACTTGGAATCGCGCACCAAGTAGTCAGCGACAGCCGGCCGGTGCGGGTGTGGCCAACTCCGCCCAGACGGTCTTTCCCGGCGCGCCCTCGCGGGCAGTGACAGCCCAACGGGTGGCGAGCTGCGAGACGAGGAACAGGCCACGACCCGAGTCGGCGTCAGAAGGCGGTGCCTCGGGGAGGTGTCTGGGGATCGGCTTCTCTGCGCGGGTGTCACTCACCTCGATCCGCATGGCGGACGAGGTGAGCGTGAGCCGGAGACCGAAGTCCCGGCCGGGGACGCGCCCGTGGCGGACCGCGTTGGCGACAAGCTCGGCGGCGATCAGCGTCATGGTGCCGTTGGCGTCGGACGCGTACGGGTAGCCCCACTCGTCGAGCCGATGGGACACCATGCGCCGGGCGAGGCGAGCACCCCGCGGGGTGGAGGTGAACCGCATGGTGAACTCGCGTTCGGGCCCGCCGGAGTCCGGTGTGATGGCGGGTTGGCGAGTGCGCTCGGATAGGGGGCTTTCAGTCGTCATGAGAATGAGCCTGTCGGCCCCAGTCCTGCTCTGACCAGCAAAGACGCGGGTACGGAAAGCCGCTGTACGGGCGCGATCGGTGCGCTGTAGGAGCTGTGGGCCACGACCGAACCGCCGGGCGACGTTGACCCAGTCGGCGTCAGCGGACGCGTGACGGCTCCTGCGCGGGAGCCGGCCATAAGCGATGTCGGCGTCAATACCGCTTGCCTTCCCGTGACTCCCGCGCGGAGTCCGCCGTAGCAGCCGGGCCGTCCCTCAGCCCCGGGCTCTCACCTGGGGCAAGCACCTGTTGCCCACCGCATGCAGGCCGGGGATCTTGGGGGGCGTAGGTTGGCGGCATGGTGGAGGGGGCGAAGACCACGACGGGCTTCCCGTTAGCGGGTGAGCGGGCAGCGGGGCGGCGCGCCCCTCGAAGGGCCAAGGCGACCCAGGGCGGACTGGCTCGTTTGTCGTTGCTGATGGCGCTGGGCACGGTGGTGTCCCGGGCGACGGGGCTGATCCGTCAAGTGCTGCAGGCCGCGGTATTGGGCACAGGGCTGCTGGCCAGTACGTACAACACGGCGAATACCGTGCCGACGAGCCTGTACACCCTGCTGATCGGCGGAGCGCTCAATGCCGTGCTCGTGCCTCAGTTAGTACGGGCCAGGTCGACGCAGCCCGACGGAGGGCGGGCCTACGAGCAGCGGCTGGTGACGCTCGTGTTGTGCGTCCTGGGTGTGGGGACGGCGCTGGCGGTGTGGGTGGCCCCGCAGATCGTCGGCTTGTACATGCGCGATACTCCAGAAGGCCACGAGGCGTTCGAGCTGACCGTGATGTTCGCCCGGTTCCTGCTGCCGCAGATCTTCTTCTACGGCCTGTTCAGCATCCTTGGCCAGGTGCTGAACGCTCGCGAGAAGTTCGGCGCGATGATGTGGACTCCGGTGCTGAACAACCTCGTGCTGATCGGCATGTTCGGCGCGTACCTGGGGCTGATGACGATCCCGGACCGGGTGGAAGACATCACCGCGACGCAGGTGCGGCTCCTGGGGCTCGGCACCACGACTGGGATTGCCCTCCAGGCCCTCGCTCTGATCCCGTTCGTGCGCGCTGCCGGCTTCCGGTTCCGGCCGCGGTTCGACTGGCGGGGAACCGGCCTGGGCAAGAGCGTCCATGCCGCGAAGTGGACCTTGTTGTTCGTCCTGGCCAATCAGGTCGCCCTGACCGTGGTCACCAACTACGCCAACGCTGCTGATCAGGAACTGCCGCAGGCCGGTGCCGGCTACTCGGCCTACACGTACGCGCAGACCATCTGGATGCTGCCGCAGTCGATCGTCACTGTCTCTCTGGTGACCGCGCTGCTGCCGCGCATGAGCAAGGCAGCTGCCGAGGGCCGGCTCCCGGATCTGCGCGCAGATCTCTCGCGGGCCTTGCGGATCACCGGCGTCGTCATCGTGCCCGCCGGATTCCTCTTCCTCGCCCTGGGGCCGCAGATCTCGACGCTGCTGTTCGCCCACGGCGCGGCGGACACCGCTTCCGCCGAGCCTCTCGGGCACATGCTGCAGGCGTTCGGCCTCGGGCTGATTCCCTTCTCCGCCCAGTACCTGCTCCTGCGCGGTTTCTACGCCTTCGATGACACCCGAACCCCGTTCTTCATGGCTGCCTGGATCGCCGGGGTGAACATCGCGCTGGCCACGGTCTGCCACGTGCTGCTGCCCGCGCGCTGGGCGGTGACCGGTATGGCAGCTGCATACACCCTGTCCTATCTGGCCGGGCTCGCCCTGACCGCATGGCTGCTGCGCAAGAAGCTCGGCGGCCATCTCGACGACGGAGGGCTGCGCCGCACCTACGCGAAGCTACTGTTTGCCGCCGGTCTCGCTGCGGGGCTGGGCTGGGCTGCCGCTCGTGCTTGTGCCACCACGCTGCACACCGGCACGCTCCCCACCGCGCTCACTCTTGCCGCGGGAACGGTCGCGATGGCGCTGGGGTACCTCGTGCTTGCCCGGCTGATGGGGGTCAGCGAGCTGCGCAGCCTTCCCGGCTTGAGGTAAGAACGCGCACCGAGCGGCTCGGTGCACGCTCATCGCGAGTCTCCCTTACCGGGGGCACGGTGGACAACGCTCGGTCGGGGTCGTCAAGGCGTCGCAGTCGACTTCCAGTGCCTCGCACTCTCCTCGGTGAGCGATTCCACATAAGGCAGCCCGAACAGATGGTTTTCGGCCGACCAGAGGTACGTGACCTTCGCCCCGCGCCTAGCCTGGCTCGCACGGCCCGGTGGACACGGATGGTCGCCGTACGCGCACGATGCGTGCGTTGTACGGGCTGTCGGCCGTGACCGGCGCAGACGAATGACCGTTGGGCCTGGGCTTGTTGATTCGGATTGGGGCCGTGGGCACCGGAGGTGGCGGGGCATGACAGGAGCGGCGGGACGGCCGGAGCTGCCGGACCGGGACGACTCAGGGGCGGGGTTCCTGCAGTGCTTCGGCAAGCAGATGAAACTGCTCCGGGAGCAGGCAGGGCTGACGCAGGCGGAGCTGGGCTCGCGGCTCGGCTATGGGGAAGACCAGGTCGCATCAGTTGAGCAGGGGCGGCGGATCCCGAAGCCGCAGATGATCGACAAGGCGGACGAGGTACTTGGCGCGGGCGGGGTCCTGCGGGCGATGAAGGATGCGGTCGCGCGGGCACGGTATCCGGGGTTCTTCAGGGATGCGGCGCGGCTGGAAGCGGATGCGGTGGAACTCCATGTCTATGCCAGCCAGGCCGTGCCGGGCCTGCTGCAGACGGAGGAGTACGCGCGGGCCGTCTTCGCCATGTGGCGTCCGCTGCTGGACGAGGACACCATCGAGCAGCGGGTCTTGGCCCGAATGGCCCGCCAGGAAATCTTCTCCCGGTGGCCCGCTCCTCTGATGAGCTTCGTGATCGAGGAAGCGGTGTTGCAACGGCCGATCGGCGGTCGGAGGGTTCTGCGTGGGCAGCTGGAACAGATCCTGTTGATCGGCCAAAAGCGCAACGTAGAGATCCAAGTGATGCCGACCGATCGTGAAGACCATGCCGGACTAGGTGGCCCGTTGACGTTGATCGAGACAACAGGACAGCAGAGGATCGCTTACATGGAAGTGCAGGACATCAGCCGCCTGCTTACAGAACGGAAGCCGGTCCGGGAAGCTGAGGCGCGATACGGGATCATCCGAGCCCAGGCCCTCACTCCACGGGAATCGCTGTCCTACATCGAGAAGTTGCTGGGAGCAGTATGAGCGTCGAAGAGTCCGCCCAAGTCAAGCCTGAACTGGCCTGGTTCAAGAGCAGCTACAGCAGCGGGGCAGGCGGCGAGTGCGTCGAGGTCGCCACCTGCCCCGGAACGGTCCACGTGCGCGACTCCAAGGATATGGCGAGTCCAATACTCTCGTTCGCCCTTGAAGAGTGGGCAGCATTCATAGAGTTCGCCGCGCGGGACTGAACCGCTGACACGACGGCGCCCGTCACCGGAGGAATCCGGTGACGGGCGCCGCCGTACGCCACGCCCCCGTGGGGGGCGCGGATAGCCAGGCGCTCAGCCCATGGAGCGCCCGCCTTCGCCTTCGGCTGCCGTACTCGGAGGGGCTCTCCATTTTCTGGATTAGTTCCGGGTTTCGGACATTCCTCCATTTTCTTGACTTACTCCAGAAAACGCCTACATTCGATGGGGAGGCCCAGCCCCCGCCACAAAGGTGACCCATGGACCGCACACAACCCCTCGAGCCGACGTCGGACGGAGCCGCTGCGGGCGCCGCGCTCACACCCCGGCCGCATTACGCGGTCCCGGCGCAGCCGGGGTGGGCGCTACCACCAGGACCGCTCGAGGAGGCCGTCGCCGTCGGCCCCTGGCCGCTGCAGTGGTCGCCCGTGGCCTGCGGGCAGGCCCGGAAGGCTGTACGCGAGGTACTGCCCCGCTGGGGGCTCGGCGAGATCGTCCACGCCGCCGAACTGCTGGTCAGCGAGCTGGTCGGCAACGCGCTGCGGCACGCCTTCGACCCCCTCCGCCTCACGCTGGAGCGGATGTCGGGTCTGCGCTGCACCGTGTCCGACGGATCGCCTGCACGGCCCCGGCAGACCGCCGCCGGACCGGACGACGAGTACGGCCGCGGTCTGGAACTGGTCGATTTGCTCGCCACCCGCTGGGGCTGCGACCGCGCCGCCGTCGGCAAAAACGTCTGGTTCGAGCTGTCCGCCCAGCCCACGAGCCCGGGCGCCCTGTACGACTTGGACGACCTCAACGACCTGAACGACCTCAGCGACCTGAACGACCTGAGCGACGCGGCCTGACCCAGCCGGGCCGGGCAGCGAGGAGTCCTGTGCATCATGCGAATCCTGTGAATCATGCGGCGAACGGAGGCGCGATGACCGAGGAACCCATGGCCGCGGCGGCCTCGCGGTTGCGCGAGGCGGGACTGCGGGTGACCGCTCAACGGATGGCCATGCTCACGGCGATCCACGAGTCGCCCGGCCACCTGGACGCGGACACGCTCCGCGACCGCGCCCAGCAGATCACCGGCGGGCTCTCGCTCCAGGCCACCTACAACGTTCTACGCGCGCTCACCGAGGCCGGCCTGGTACGTACCACCCAGATCCCCGGTCATCCCGCCCGCTTCGAGACCGAGCGCCACGACAACCACCACCACTTCGTGTGCCGCCGCTGCGGCACGATCCGCGACGTGGAGTGCACGGTGGGTGCCGCCCCGTGCATGAAGCCGCGGCTGCCGGCCGGGTTCGGCATCGACGAGGCGGCCGTCACCTTCTGGGGCACCTGCCCGGACTGCCGGGCGGCCGAGAAGCGCGTCGCCTAGCCGGCCGTCGTACGCGCGGCGATCCAGCCGCGCTCGAATACGCGCGGCGGCCCAGCCGCCCTGAAGTACGCGCCGCGGTCCAGCCGCCCTGAGGTACGCGCCGGCCTCTCCGCAGGGGCGTACGCGCGCCACACGCCCCCGGATCGCCCCTGCCTACGCGCCCCAGGGCATGCCCGCAACGTCCAAATCCGGCCGACCCCGTACTCGGCCGGATTTCCCTCCATGGCGGCGGCTTCCCTTCAGATTCTCTTCACAGGTTCGTTTCAGCGTGCTGACATGTCCCCGCAATCTCAGCGAGTCCTTCACGCCCCATCGCCTCATCCCGTCACCGCACGGCAGCGGTGAACGAGCCAATGGAGAAACCCCCCATGCACAGGACTCTGACCATCCTCGGCGCCGCCGCGGCGCTTTTCGCCGGAACGACCTCTGCCCACGCCGCACCGTCGCTCGAAGCACCACCGGACAAGATCGTGATCGAGCTGGCGACCGTCAACGGATCGGGATGCCCCGAGGGCACCGCCGCCGTGGCCGTCGCGCCGGACAACACAGCGTTCACGGTCACGTACAGCGACTACCTCGCCCAGACCGGCGGGAGTTCCGACCCGACCGCCTTCCGGAAGAACTGCCAGCTCAACCTGATCGTGCACGTCCCCCAGGGCTTCACCTACGCCATCGCCAGAGCCGACTACCGCGGGTTCGCGTACCTGGAGTCCGGCGCGACGGGGCGGGAGAGAGCGAACTACTACTTCCAGGGAATGCCGGAGACGGTCTCCAAGAACCACGACTTCACGGGGCCCTACAACGACAACTGGCAGGCGTCCGACGTCACGGAGGTCGCACAGCTGGTGTGGGCGCCCTGCGGCGAGCAGCGCAACTTCAACATCAACACCGAACTGCGCGTCAGCAAGGGCACATCCGACCCGCAGAAGACCAGCTTCATGACGATGGACTCGACCGACGCCAGCGTCAGCACGGTCTACCACCTCGCGTGGAAGGAGTGCCCGCAGCGGTCATAGTCCTGTATGGGCCTGGCCCGTAGGACCCTGGGCGCGTAGTCCCTGGGCCCGTAGGACCCTGGACCGCTGGGCCGTTGGGCGTGTCGGCGGGTCTTTCCCCATCCCGCCCCATCCCGCCCCGCCCCGCCCCATCCCGCAGCATCGATATTGCGGCTCCGCCGCGTGGCAGGGGCTCTGCTCCAGACCCCTGGCCCCCTGGGGTCTGGGGCAGAGCCGCCGGTCAGGGAAGGGGCGGGTCGGGGGGAGAAACCCGTACGCGAGCGGTCAATCGCTCGACCGGTCCGCGGGGCGCCGCCCGCTCGGCTGCCGGGGTTCCGGCTGCGGTGGCACCTGCGGCAGGTGCCGCTCCACCGGATCGGTCGCCGTGACCGTCAGCGGCTCCCCGCAGTGCAGGATCCGCAGCGGCTCCCCCTGGACCAGTGCGTAGCGGACCGACGACCCGTCGATCTCCACCCGTAGCCGCCGCCCCTGTACCAGGACCGTGAACGCCAGCCGGGTCAAGTGCTCGGGCAGCCGTGGCGCGAACTCGACGACCTCGCCGCCCCTCCTGCTGCCGCCGTCACCGGAGCCGTGCCGCCGCATGCCTCCGAAGCCGTGGACCAGCGCGATCCACGTCCCCGCCAGCGACGCGATGTGCAGCCCGTCGCGCGTGTTGTGCTCCAGGTTCTCGAGATCCATCAGGGCAGCCTCGCCCAAGTAGGCGAAGGCCAGCCGCAGATGGCCGGTCTCGGCGGCCATGACCGCCTGCGAGCACGCCGACAGCGACGAGTCCCGTACGGTCAGCGGCTCGTAGTACGCGAAGTTGCGTGCCTTCTCCTCAGGCGTGAACGCGTCCCCGCGCACATGCAGCGCGAGCACCAGGTCCGCCTGCTTGACGACCTGTTTGCGGTACAGGTCGAAGTACGGGAAGTGCAGCAGGAGCGGGTACCGGTCCGGCCCGGTGGCGTCGAAGTCCCAGGCCTGGAAGCGGGTGAACCCCGCCGACTGTTCGTGGACGCCGAGCGTCTCGTTGTACGGCAGCGCGATTCCGGCGGCGGCGTCGCGCCAGGCCGCGGTCTCCTCGTCGTCGACGCCGAGTTCCCGCGCCCGCTCCGGGTACCGTATGGCGGCCTCGGCCGCGGCGACCAGATTCTGTTGTGCCATCAGGTTGGTGTAGAGGTTGTCGCGGGCCACGGCGCTGTACTCGTCGGGGCCTGTGACACCGTCGATGTGGAAGACGCCCTCGGTGTCGTGGTGGCCGAGCGAGCGCCAGAGCCTGGCGGTGTGCACCAGCAGGTCGAGGCCGGGGCCCCGCTCGAAGTCCTCGTCCCCCGTGGCGGTCACATACCGCAGCACGGCGTCGGCGATGTCGGCGTTGACGTGGAAGGCGGCCATGCCCGCGGGCCAGTATGCCGAGCACTCCTCCCCGGTGATGGTCCGCCAGGGGAAAGCCGCGCCGTCGAGCCCGAGCTGGCGGGCCCGGTCCCGCGCCGCCGACAGGGTCGCGTGCCGCCACCGCAGCACCGGCGCGACCGCCTGTGGCGCCGTGTAGGTGAGCACCGGGAGCACGAAGGACTCGATGTCCCAGAACGAGTGCCCGTCGTAGCCCGTCCCGGTCAGGCCTTTCGCGGGAATGGCCCGCTCCTCGCCCCGCGCGGCGGCCTGCAGTACGTGGAACAGGGCGAAGCGCACCGCCTGCTGGATCTTCGCGTCGCCGTGCACCTCGACGTCGGCGGAGGACCAGAAGTCGTCGAGGTAGTCGCGCTGTTGGGCGAGCAGTCCCTCCCAGCCGGTGCTGCGGGCGGCGGCGAGCGCGGCGTCGACCTGGTCGTGGACGGCGGGCAGCGAGCGCCGGCCCGACCAGCCGTGCGCCACGAACTTCACCATGCGGAGCCGCTGTCCCGGCGCGACCGTGCTGGTGATGGTGAGGCGGCTGACGTCCGGCTCGCTCTCCGCCGCCCAGGTCGTGCCGCGCGTGCCGCCCGTCACCGCCGGGCCGTCCGTCATCCCCCTGCCGCTCGTACCGCCCGCGCCGTCCCCGTGGCCCGTACCCTCGGGGCTTCCCTCATCCTCCGGGCCCTCGATCACATGGTCGGCCGCGGCCGCCACCCGCAGCCCGCTGCGCGCGGTCCTGTGCACCAGCCGCAGCCGGGTGTCCTGCGCGAAGTCCTCCTCCGCCCGCAGCGGGCAGTCGATGGCGGCGGCGGTCCGCGGGTCGCCGCCCGTCTGCGGCAGTTGCTCGTTCGCCACCAGCTCGGACTGGATGACGATGTCCGCCGGACCGTTGAGCGGCTCGACCTCGTAGCAAACCGCGGCGATCGCCCGCTGGGTGAAGGAGACCAGCCGGGTCGAGGTGATGCGCACGCTGCGGCCGACCGGTGAGGTCCACTCGGCGGTGCGGCGCAGCACCCCGGAGCGGAAGTCGAGCACCCGCTGATGGGTCGTCAGTTCGCCGTAGCGCAGGTCGTACGGCTCGTCGTCGACCAGGAGCCTGATGATCTTCCCGTTGGTGACGTTGATCATCGTCTGGCCGGACTCCGGGTAGCCGTAGCCCGCCTCGGCGTGCGGCAGCGGGTGCAGCTCGTGAACGCCGTTGAGGTAGCTGCCGGGCAGGCCGTGCGGCTCGCCCTCGTCGAGGTTTCCGCGCCAGCCGACATGGCCGTTGGCCAGGGCGAACACGGACTCGCTCTGCGCCAGCACCTTCAGGTTGAGTTCGGTCTCGCGCAGGCACCAGGGCTCCACCCCGTAGCTCGGGTGACTGATCATCGCTCCTCCAGCAGCTCGGCGAGATCGCGGACCACCACGTCGGCGCCGTGCCGCCGCAGTTCGTCGGCCTGTCCGACCCGGTCCACGCCGACGACGATGCCGAACTTCCCGGCCCGCCCGGCCTCGACTCCGGCCAGCGCGTCCTCGAAGACGGCCGCCTCGCCGGGTTCGGCGCCCAGGGCGCGGGCCGCGGCCAGGTACGTATCCGGTTCGGGTTTTCCCCGCAGGTGCTGCTCGCGCGCGACGAGGCCGTCGATGCGCTCGTCGAAAAGGTCGGCGATGCCCGCGGCGGTCAGCACGGCCTGGCAGTTGGCGCTCGAGGACACCACGGCGCGCCGCAGCCCTGCGTCCCGGGCCGCCCGTACGTACGCGACCGAGCCCTCGTACGCCTGCACGCCCTCCTCCTCGATCTTGCGCAGGACCAGGTCGTTCTTACGCGTACCCAGTCCGTGCACCGTCTCCGCGTCCGGCGGGTCGTCGGGCGCGCCCTCCGGCAGGTCGATGCCACGCGCGGCGAGAAAGGTGCGGACGCCGTCGGCGCGCGGTCGGCCGTCCACGTACTCGTCGTAGTCGCGGACCGCGTCGAACGGTACGAAGGGGGCGCCTTCGCGGTCGGCGCGCTGCCGCAGATAGGCGTCGAACATCTCCTTCCAGGCGGCCGCGTGGACCTTCGCGGTCCGGGTGAGGACGCCGTCGAGGTCGAACAGGCAGGTGTGCACGTGCTCCGGAAGCCCCAGCATGCTGTCGAGCGTAGGAGGGCGCGGCGGGGAGCGGGACCTCGACGCGCGGCCGGCTGAAGTGCCCCCGGGCGGATCCTCCCCCACAGGCGCCCTGGGCCTGGCGGCCGTCCGGCAGGTACCAGTCGTGCGGGGCGATCAGCCGGTGGATGGCCTCGGGACCCCAGGACCCCGGTGCGTACGGCTCGACTTCAGCGGCGCTGGCGCCGATCCCTGCGTCGAAGTGCTCGCGTACGCCGTCGGGGATGTAAAAGTCCGCGTCGGGCGGCATACCGAGAAAGCGCTTTGTCGCTTTACCGCCCTCGTCTCAGCCGTACGCGATGCAGCTGCGACCAGAGGAGGGCTGAGGCGTGGCCTTCGGAGAACACGAAGCGGTCGCGGTTCGGCCAGATCGGATCGGCGGGCAGCCTGCGCCGAGGCCGCGGCGGGAGACTTCACACTCGCCGGGTGAAGTCGCCGCGCCGACCGGATCCGCTGTGCGCCCTGACGTACCTCCGGGCGCCCTGAGCACGCTGAAGCGGACGCCCGGCTCCCTCCTCGGGAAGCCGGGCGTCCGTGATCTCAGTGGGGTCAGTGATCTCAGTGGTCTCAGGCGCTCTCGCCGAAGCGGGCCGCCTCGACGTAGTCCGGGCGCGGGTCCAGCGCCGCGGCCAGGCGGAAGTGGCGGATGGCCTCGCCGGGGCGGTTGGCGCGCTGCAGCGTACGGCCCAGCGCGAAGTGGGCGAACGCGTTGTCCGGCTCGCGGTCCACGATGTGCTGGAACTCGGCCTCCGCCGAGCGGAGTTGGGCCGCCATGAAGTACGCGCGCGCTCGCAGCAGGCGTGCCGCTCTGCTCTCCGGGTGGGCTTCGATCACCGAGTCGAGCAGCTTGATCGCGCCACGCGGGTCGCGCGCAGCCAGCAGATGCTCCGCGGCGCGGAAGTCGATGACATGCGTCTCGGGGGTGCGCTCGGGCACAGCAGCCTCCTTCCACAACACACGACGGCGGATCCTGCCACTCGGTCCGGACAACAACACCGTCCGGCACAGCATTCCCCCGGACGGCGGCCGTGCACACGACAACCCGCACCGACATCGACATGAGACCTGCGGCAGGTCAGGGGGGTGACTTTCCCCGTGTGGCGCACATCCCACCGTCCAGGTTCTTGACTCGCGAGTAAGGGGAGGTAAGCATTCCGTTTCACTGTTCGACACGCCGTCGACCTGCGGATCTTCCTCGGACGACCTCGGACGACCTCCGGGCGACGGCACACCGGCCTTCCGTTCCGCCCGGAACGGCCGGAACGGAAGGCCGCCACCGCCGTCGCCCGGACCCGGGCCCGGCGGTGCCTGGAAGGGAAGTGCCATGCGTCGCCGCTCTCTCGCCGTGCTCCTCGCCTCGGCCGTCATCACCGCGCTGACGGCCTTCGCCACGCCCGCGATCGGCGACACCGTGGACGTCTCCCCGCCCGGCGCCAACGACTGGTCGTGCAAGCCGACGGCCGAGCACCCCGACCCGGTCGTCCTCGTCCATGGGACGTTCGAGAACATGGCGAAGAACTGGAGCACGCTGTCGCCGAAGCTCGCCGACGCCGGGTTCTGCGTCTTCGCGCTCAACTACGGGCACGACGCGACCGACCACGTGGCGGACTCCGCGCGCGAGCTCGCGCCCTTCGTGGACGCCGTGCTCAGCGCCACCGGAGCGCACAAAGCGGACATCGTCGGGCACAGCCAGGGTGGCATGATGCCGCGCTACTACCTCAAGTTCCTGCACGGCGCGAACAAGGTCGACGACCTGGTCGGCATCGTTCCGTCCAACCACGGCACGACCAACCCCCTGGCGGCCGTCACCGGAGCCACGGTCTGCGCGGCATGTGCGGACCAGGTGGCGGGCTCACCGTTCCTGACCGAGCTCAACGCGGGCGGCGACACCGTTTCGGGTCCGGACTACACGGTGATCACGACGAAATACGACGAGGTCGTCACGCCGTACACCAGCGCCTTTCTCGATGGACCGACAAAGCAGGTCACCAACATCACCCTGCAGGACGCGTGCCCGATGGACCCGATCGAGCACGACCAGTCCCCCAACGACCCCGTGGTCGCCCGATGGGTGATCAACGCCCTGGACCGTGAGGGCCCGGCCGACCCCGGCTTCAAGCCGCAGTGCGTGGGCTGACCCGGCTCACCCGCCCGCTCGCTCCCGCAACTCCTCCCAGACCTTCCTGACCTGCGACTCCAGCGCCTCCAGCGGACCGTCGTTGTCGATCACCAGGTCGGCGACGGCCAGCCGCTGCTCGCGCGTCGCCTGAGCGGCCATTCGGGAGCGGGCCTCGGACTCAGTCATACCGCGCAGCCCGACCAGGCGGTCGAGCTGGGTCCCGGGGGACGCGTCCACGACCACCACCAGGTCGTAAAGACCGGCCAGGTCGTTCTCGGTGAGCAGGGGGACGTCGTGCACGACGACGGCGGCGTCGGCGCCCGCGGCCGACGCCTCCAGCTCGGCCGAGCGGGCACCGACGAGCGGGTGGACGATCGCGTTCAACGCGCGCAGCCGCTCCGGGTCGTTGAAGACGACAGAACCGAGCCTGGGGCGGTCCAGGGTGCCGTCCGGGGCGAGAATCTCCGGGCCGAACTCGGCCACAACCGCCGCAAGGCCGGGCGTCCCCGGCTCCACGACCTCCCGCGCGATCTTGTCCGCGTCGACGATCACCGCGCCGTACGACGCGAGCAGCCGCGACACCTCGCTCTTGCCCGCGCCGATACCGCCCGTCAGGCCCACCTTCAGCATGCGATCAGACTAGTTCAGCCCCCGGGCCGGACGCCCTCAGTCGCCGTCGCCCTCGCGCTCGGCGAGGAAGCGCTCGAACTCCCGGCCCAGCTCCTCCGCCGACGGCAGCTGCGCGGGCTCGGCGACGAGGTTGCCGCGGCTCTGGGCGCCGGCCACCGCGTCGTACTGGTTCTCCAGGCCCTGCACAAGCGAGACCAGCTCCTCGTCACCCTCCCCGACCTGCCGGTCGATCTCGGTCTGGGTGCGGTGCGCCGCCGTGCGCAGCGTGTGCACCACGCCCGGCACGACCAGTCCCGTCGCCGCCGTGATCGCCTCGAGCGCGGCCAGCGCGGCGTCGGGGTACGGCGAGCGGGCGATGTAGTGCGGCACGTGCGCGGCGACGCCCAGCACATCGTGTCCCGCCTCGGCGAGCCGGAACTCCACGAGCGACTCTGCGCTGCCGGGCACCTGCGCCTCGTCGAAGAAGCTCTGGTGGCCGGGCATCAGGTCGAGCCGGTTGCCGTGCGGGGTGAGCCCGACCGGGCGGGTGTGCGGAACGCCCATGGGAATGCCGTGAAAGCTCACGGACAGCCGGACGCTCAGCCGCTCGACGATCTGGCGCACGGCGACGGCGAAGCGCTCCCACTCCACGTCCGGCTCGGGTCCGGACAGCAGCAGGAAGGGCGCGCCGGTGGCATCCTGCACCAGCTTCACGTCCAGCCTGGGCATGTCGTACGAGGTCCAGCTGTCGCGCTGGAAGGTGAGCAGGGGACGCCGGGCGCGGTAGTCGACGAGTCGGTCCGCGTCGAAGCGTGCAACCGTCTCGTGGGGCAGCTGGTCGAGCAGCCGTTCCACGACCTGCTCGCCGGTGTCTCCGGCGTCGATGTATCCGTCGAAGTGGTAGAGCATGACGAGCCCTGCCGTGTCCTGGGCGATCGCCATGTCGGCCACTGCGAGCCCCTTGGGCTCCCACTCGTACAGATCCTGCGGATCAAGCACCGTAACCGCGCCTCCTCGTGTTCATAAACGCCCAACGCCCGGGGGCGCACAGGCATTCCCGGCGTCGGGGGGGCCGCCGCATCGTGGCAACGGGGTGTTACGGCCCGTCAGCTTCCGGCGTATCGCCCATATTTCCCCCAGCGGCGGTACGTGTTGACGCAGGTCTTGACGTGTTCGTGCGATGCGCCTAGTTTCGCCAGCCACCAAGGTGTTCAGATTCGCGACTGTCGTTCATATAGAGAAACACGTCGAACGCGCCGCCACGTGAAGCAGGAAGGAACCCGCCATGCGCTCCCCCACGCGCACGCGCCGCCGCATGCTGCTGACCGCCCCACTCGCCGCTGCGCTCGGCTGCAGCGCCTTACTGACCACCGGCACATGCGCGGACGCCGCCCAGGCCGGCCCCGCGGCCGGTCCCGCCTCCGGTCCTCCGGCCAATCCCGCGGCCGTCATCCCGGTGTCCACGGCCGCTCAACTCAAGGACGCGCTCGCCGCCGCCAAGCCCGGCGACACCATCCAGCTGGCCGACGGCACGTACAACGGCAACTTCAAGACCACCGCCACCGGCAGCGCGTCCTCCCGCATCACACTCACCGGCTCCTCGAAAGCCGTGCTCACGGCGGGCGGCGGCTACGGGCTGCACCTCGACGGCGCCTCGTACTGGACGGTGAAGGGCATCACCGTCACCGGCGGCCAGAAGGGGATCATGATGGACGGCGCGAACGACGTCGTCATCGACTCCGTCACCGTCCACGGCCTGGACATGGAGGGCGTGCACTTCCGCAAGTCCAGCAGGAACGGCCTGATCAAGAACTCGACGATCTACGACACGGGGAACAACGACCGCGGCATGGGCGAGGGGGTGTACGTCGGCACCGCCAACACGCTCTCCGACAAGAGCGACAACGTGCGGATCCTCGGCAACACGATCGGCCCCGACGTCGGCGGCGAGGCCATCGACCTCAAGGAGGGCACGACGGGCGGTCTCGTCTCCGGCAACACGTTCGACGGGCGCGGACTGACCGGCAACCACTACGACGACTCGTGGATCGACGTGAAGGGCAACGACTACGTCGTCGAGAACAACTCCGGCAAGAACACGACCAACAACGGCTTCGAGGTGCATACGCAGCAGGAAGGGTGGGGCTGCGGGACGGTCTTCCGCGGCAACCGCTCCGACCTGACCGGAGCCACGGGCTCCGGGCGCTACGCGATCTACGCCTTCAACTACAGCTCGTCCTGCAAGACGACGGTGACCAGCAGCAACACGGTCACCGGTGGCCGCGGCCTGGTCAATCCGGGCGTACCGGTCGACGACTGACCGACCCGCGGGCGGGACATGTACCACCCCACCCCACCCCGCCCCACCCCTGACCCAGGCACCCCCGCGTGCGTGGAAAACACAAGGCCCGCCCCCCTGCCAAGGGGGGCGGGCCTTGTGTTACCGGCTATTGCCTAGCGGCGAGCAGTCAGCTCTGACCGCCGGCCAGCTTCTCGCGGAGCGCGGCCAGGGCCTCGTCCGACGCCAGCGCGCCGGAGTTGTCCTGGGGCTCCGAGGAGTACGAGCCGCCGCCGCCCTGGCCGCCGCCGCCCTGCGGAGCGGCCTGACCGGCCTCGGCCGCGGCCTGCTCGTCGGCCTCGCGGGACTTGATGACCTGCGCCTGGTGCTGCTCGAAGCGCGCCTGCGCCTCGGCGTACTGGCGCTCCCACTCCTCCCGCTGCTTCTCGTAGCCCGGCAGCCAGTCGTTGGCCTCCGGGTCGAAGCCCTCGGGGTAGATGTAGTTGCCCTGGTCGTCGTACGAGGCAGCCATGCCGTACAG
Organism: Streptomyces sp. 7N604; assembly: GCF_052245475.1. NCBI lineage: Bacteria > Bacillati > Actinomycetota > Actinomycetes > Kitasatosporales > Streptomycetaceae > Streptomyces > Streptomyces sp. 7N604. The sequence continues at coordinate 187,018 of NZ_JBQQBX010000015.1, forward strand.
GGTCGGGTCGAACTCGACGGCCGCCGGCTCGGCGCCGAACGCCTCGTTCGCCTGCTTCAGCGAGAGGCTGATGCGGCGGCGCTCGAGGTCGATGTCGATGACCTTGACGAAGATCTCGTCGTTGACCTGGACGACCTGCTCCGGGATCTCCACGTGGCGCTCGGCCAGCTCGGAGATGTGGACCAGACCCTCGATGCCCTCGTCGACGCGGACGAACGCACCGAACGGAACGAGCTTGGTGACCTTACCCGGGACGACCTGGCCGATCTGGTGGGTCCGGGCGAACTGCTGCCACGGGTCCTCCTGGGTCGCCTTCAGCGACAGGGAGACGCGCTCGCGGTCCATGTCGACATCCAGGACCTCGACCGTGACCTCCTGGCCGACCTCGACGACCTCGGACGGGTGGTCGATGTGCTTCCAGGACAGCTCGGAGACGTGGACGAGACCGTCGACGCCGCCCAGGTCCACGAAGGCACCGAAGTTGACGATGGAGGAGACGACGCCGGAGCGCACCTGGCCCTTCTGGAGGGTGGTGAGGAAGGTCTGGCGGACCTCGCTCTGGGTCTGCTCCAGCCAGGCGCGGCGGGAAAGAACCACGTTGTTGCGGTTCTTGTCCAGCTCGATGATCTTCGCCTCGAGCTCCTTGCCCACGTAGGGCTGCAGGTCGCGGACGCGGCGCATCTCGACCAGGGAGGCGGGGAGGAAGCCGCGGAGGCCGATGTCGAGGATGAGACCACCCTTGACGACCTCGATGACGGTACCGGTGACGATGCCGTCCTCTTCCTTGATCTTCTCGATCGTGCCCCAGGCCCGCTCGTACTGAGCGCGCTTCTTGGACAGGATGAGGCGGCCTTCCTTGTCCTCCTTCTGGAGAACAAGGGCCTCGATCTCGTCGCCTACGGCCACGACCTCGTTCGGGTCGACGTCGTGCTTGATCGAGAGCTCGCGGGAGGGGATGACCCCCTCGGTCTTGTAACCGATGTCGAGCAGGACCTCGTCCCGGTCGACCTTCACGATGACGCCGTCGACGATGTCGCCGTCGTTGAAGTACTTGATCGTCTCGTCGATCGCGGCGAGGAAGGCATCCTCGTTACCGATGTCGTTGACCGCTACCTGCGGGGTGGCGGGGGTCTCGGTGCTGCTCGTCATGTGGGAAAGGGCTCCGGTACGGACATTGAGTCGTAGGTACTGCTCACGCCGGGAGCCCGTTATCGCACCGCCGAAGCCGGACAGCCAGGAGACGCGATCCTTCCACAGGGTCGGAAATGCGCCTCGACAACCGAGGGGACATACAACAGATGCGAGCGCAGCCTGCTACGTCTGAGGTGCGCAGGCCCGCAGCGCAACTTGTAGCATACGGGGGCAGCCGGGCATGGTCAATGCGCGAAGAGCGCACCAGGGGCATAAGCCAACTCAAGCCCCATACCCGACACAACGCACACTGCTTTGCGCACTGCTCTTAGCAGCTACAGGTTCGAGCGAACATTACGACGACAGGCGCGATGAGCCAAGAGGACGAAGCCCAGGCCACTCGGCGTGGCGCGGGGGACACGGAGAGCAGCCGGGCGAACCGGGGCTGGTGGGACCGCAACGCGGACGAATACCAGCGGGAACACGGCGGGTTCCTCGGAGACGACCGCTTCGTCTGGGGCCCGGAGGGGCTCGACGAGGAGCAGGCCGGGCTGCTCGGCCCGGCGGAGGACCTCAAGGGACGGGGCGTCCTGGAGATCGGGGCCGGCGCGGCGCAGTGCTCGCGCTGGCTGGCCGCCCAGGGCGCCAGGCCGGTCGCCCTGGACATCTCGCACCGGCAGTTGCAGCACGCGCGGCGGATCGGCGGTGACGTTCCGCTGGTGCAGGCCGACGCGGGCGCGCTGCCCTTCGCCGACGGGTCCTTCGACCTGGCGTGTTCCGCGTACGGGGCGCTGCCGTTCGTCGCCGACCCAGTGCGGGTGATGCGGGAGGTACGGCGGGTGCTGCGGCCCGGCGGGCGCTGGGTGTTCTCGGTGACCCACCCGATCCGCTGGGCCTTCCCGGACGAGCCGGGCCCCGAGGGACTGTCGGTGGCGGCCTCGTACTTCGACAGGACGCCGTACGTCGAGCAGGACGAGTCGGGGCGTGCGGTGTACGTGGAGCACCACCGGACGGTGGGCGACCGGGTACGGGACGTGGTGGCGGCCGGTTTCCGGCTGATCGACCTCGTGGAGCCGGAGTGGCCTGACTGGAACGACCAGGAATGGGGCGGCTGGTCCCCGCTGCGGGGGCATCTGATCCCGGGCACGGCGATCTTCGTGTGCGTCAGGGACTGAGGCGCTTCGGCCGGCCTCCGGCCGGGGAGGGCGGGACGCGTTGGGCAGCGCTGGGAGACTGGCGGGGTGATACGGAGGGACGCGCTGGAGCAGCTGCCCGTGAAGGCGGCACTGCCCGCGCTGGAGGAGGCGCTGGACGCGCGCGGCGCCGCCGTGCTGTGCGCGCCGCCCGGGACGGGCAAGACGACGCTGGTGCCGCTGGCTCTGGCGGGGCTGCTGGACGACGGGCCCGCGGGCGAGAGGCCCGTACGGCGCGTGGTCGTCGCCGAGCCGCGGCGCATCGCGGCGCGGGCCGCCGCGCGGCGCATGGCGTGGCTGCTGGGCGAGGAGGTCGGTATGGGGGCACCCCCGGCCGAAGGTTGGGGGAGGGTCGGGTTCAGCGTGCGCGGCGAGCGGCGCGCCGGGCCCGGGACGGTCGTCGAGGTGGTGACGACCGGCGTGCTGCTGCAGCGGTTGCAGCGCGACCAGGAGCTGGCCGGGGTCGACGTCGTCGTCCTCGACGAGTGCCACGAGCGGCACCTCGACGCCGACACGGCGGCCGCCTTCCTGCTGGACGTGCGGGAGGCGCTGCGGCCCGACTTGCGGCTCGTCGCGGCCTCGGCGACGACGGACGCGGCGGGCTGGGCCCGGCTGCTCGGCGGCGGCTCGGGGGACGGGAGCGCGGGTGACGGAGGCGCCGGTGACGGGGGCGCGCCGGTGGTCGAGGCGCCGGGCGTGTCGCACCCGGTGGAGGTGGTATGGGCGCCGCCGCCACGTCCCGTACGCCCGCCGCACGGCATGCGGGTGGACCCCGCCCTGCTGGAGCACGTCGCGGCCGTCGTGCGGCGGGCGCTGAGCGAGCGGGTCGGCGACGTCCTCTGCTTCCTGCCGGGCGTCGGGGAGATCGCGCGCGTGGCGGGGCGGCTGGGCGGGGCGGGCGCCGAGGTGTTGCAGGTGCACGGGCGGGCCCCCGCGGACGTCCAGGACGCGGTGCTGGCGGGCGGCGGGCGCGTACGGCGTGTCGTGCTGGCGACGGCGGTGGCCGAGTCGAGCCTGACGGTGCCGGGCGTGCGGGTCGTCGTGGACGCGGGTCTGGCACGGGAGCCGCGCACGGACCACGCGCGCGGGCTGAGCGCGCTGACGACCGTACGGGCCTCGCAGGCTGCGGCCCGGCAGCGCGCGGGCCGTGCGGGGCGCGAGGCGCCCGGCACGGTCTACCGCTGCTGGGCCGAGGAGGAGGACGCGCGGCTTCCGCGGTGGCCTTCGCCGGAGATCAAGGTCGCGGACCTGACCGCTTTCGCGCTGCAGGCGGCGTGCTGGGGCGAGCCGGACGCCTCGGGGCTCGCGCTGCTCGACCCGCCGCCGGGCGGGGCGATGGCCGCGGCGGGCGAGGTGCTGCGCGCGATCGGGGCCGTGGACGCGGACGGGCGCGCGACCGCGCGCGGCGTCCAGCTGTCCCGGCTGGGCGTCCACCCGCGGCTCGCCCGGGCCCTCCTGGACGGCGCACCCGAGGTGGGCGCGCGCAGGGCGGCGGAGGTGGTCGCGCTGCTGTCGGAGGAGCCGCCCCGTGAGTACGGCGACGACCTGGCCGCGGCCTGGCGTACGGCCCGCCGCGGCGGCGACCCGTACGCGGCCCGTTGGCGCGCGGAGGCCAGGCGCCTGGAGTCCGCACTGCGCTCGGCCGCTCGCGACGGGGCGAAACGCACATCGCCCGTCGCCGCGGGTGGTGAGGACGCCAGCCCCTCCGCCTCGGCGACGCCGCCCGCCGACGACGACGCGTACGCCCCAGCGGAGGCCGGGGCGCCACGCGCGCGTGGGGCGACGGGCGGGTCCTGGTCGGGCGGGACTGCCGGGCCCGGCGGGGCCGCCTCCGAGCCCGGTTCGGGAGGTTGGAACGGCGGCGAACGGGCGGTGCCGCCGCCGGACAGCGGGGCGTCACGCCGCCAGGACACCGCCACCGGCCGGTTGACGGAAGACGACGTCGCGGGGCTGCTCGCCGCGCTCGCGTTCCCCGAGCGGGTGGCGCGGCGGCGTGGGGGCGGGGCGTATCTCATGGCCTCCGGGACCGGGGCCGAGACGGCCGGCGGGTCGCGGCTCGGGGACGCGGAGTGGCTGGCGGTGGCCGTCGCGGACCGGCCCGTGGCCGCCGCGTCCGCGCGCGTGCGGCTGGCGGCCGTGGTCGGTGAGGAGACCGCGCGGATCGCGGCCGCGCCGCTCCTCTCCGGCGGCGAGGAGGTCGTCTGGTCGGCCGAGCGGCGCGACGTGGTCGCGCGGCGGGTGGAGCGGCTCGGCGCGATCGAACTGCTCGTACGGCCGCTGGGCGCGTCCGACCCGGCACAGGTGCGGGCCGCTCTGCTGGACGGGCTGCGGCGCGAAGGGCTCGGGATGCTGCGCTGGCCGCGGGAGGCGGCGGAGCTGCGGCGGCGGTTGGCCTTTCTGCACCGGGAGTTGGGCGAGCCGTGGCCCGACGTGTCGGATGCCGCGCTCCTCGCTCACCCGGACGAGTGGCTCGGGTGTGAACTGGACCGCGCGCAGAAGCGCGGTGATCTGGAGCGGGTGGACGGGGGCAAGGCGCTGGCCCGGCTGCTGCCGTGGACCACCGGTGACGCGGTGCGCTTCGACGAGCTGGCGCCCGAGCGGCTGGAGGTGCCGAGCGGTTCCCGCGTACGCATCGACTACGGCGGCGGTCAGCCGGTGCTGGCCGTGAAGCTGCAGGAGCTGTTCGGGCTGCAGGAGACTCCGCGGATCGCGGGCGGGCGCGTACCGCTGCTCGTCCATCTGCTCTCCCCCGCCGGGCGCCCCGCCGCGGTCACCGCCGACCTCGCGTCCTTCTGGCGCGACGGATACCGGTCCGTACGGGCCGAGCTGCGCGGCCGCTACCCCAAGCACCCGTGGCCGGAGGACCCGGCCTCCGCCGAGCCGACGCGCCATACCACGGCGCGTACCAACCGCCGGCAATAGTCGAGGCGTTCAGGAAGTCCGTTCAGGTATTCAGGCGTTCAGGCGTTGACCGGTTCCGGCTCCGGCGTGCGCTTCCCGGACGCCGCGCCAGGGCCTCCGCGCCGTCGGCTGCGCGCCTCCAGCACCAGAGCGAGCGCGAGCAGGCCGGCCCCGAACCCCAGGAAGCCCCACGGCAGATACGACGTCATCAGCAGGACCAGCTGTCGCTGGGACTTCACGAGGTCGACCGTGTAGTCGATGTAGTCCTCGCGCATCTTCACATGCCCCGCGAACGCCGTGACCTTGTCGCGGTCGCCGAGCAGCGTGCCGCCGCGCAGCTCCTCCTTGTGGATCTCCTGCCCGTTGACCGGTGCGCCCGTGGTGGGGTCGATCCAGAACATGCGCTTGGTGGTGTACCAGCGGGTCGTGCCCGTCTTCGCGACCGACTCCGGCGTGATGCCCTTGACCGGCATCTTCTTCGGCATCGGGACCTTGGTCCACGGGATGGTCTGCTCGAAGTAGTAGACCTCCATGCCGCGGAAGGTCTGGGTGCCCTTGTAGTGGATGGGGGCGGAGATGCGCGCCTGGGCGTCGAAGTAGTTGTAGTCGCGCTTCTCGGTGAGGAAGGGCCACTTGAACTCGATGCCCTCGCGCCGGACCCGGTCGCCGTCGACGTGTTCGCCGTCCGCGTGGACCGGCTCCTGGGTGTGGGCGTCGAAGATGTAGCGCTCGGGGATCCGGGAGACCATCTTGCCGTCCGGGCCCACCACGTACGAGAGGCCGTCCCAGACCACGACGTCGCGGCCGGCGGTCCGCTCGATCTTCTCGGACGCCTCGACGTTGCCCTTCAGCGTCTGCACGATGGTGACCTTGGGGACGGTCTTCGGCAGCATCATGCCGTAGTCGAGGAGGGTGGCGTCCTTCGCCTCGAGGACCATCTCCTGGTACTGGTTCGGGGGGATCTTGGCGAGGCGCGGGAAGGCGTACCAGCGCAGGAGCGGCGACAGGGCGGTACAGAAGACGGCGAGGGCGAGCAGGACCAGGCTCGCTGTGCGGCGCATGGCAGTGTGCCCTCCCTCTACGGGTGTTCGGGAACGGTGGTCAGCAGCGGCTTCGGGGAGGTCCGGCCGCTGGGCGCGCCGATCGCCGTGATGGTGAAGACGAGCGCGAGGGCCGCGGCCAGTCCGATGGCGGCGGCTGCGAGGGCGCGCATGGTCGGCCTCCCGGTGTGTGGGGGCAAGGCAGAAGCCTTCCGGGCACCCTGACGGATCGTCAGGGCGCCCGAATGGGGGCACCGTAGCAACGGGGGGCGCAGAAGAGAACACGTCGCACCGCTCCCCTGCCCTCCGGCGGCCGGTAGGCCGGTGGGGGCAGACGAGCGGTGCGGCGGGGACGGTACGGGCGAGGGGCCGGCCGGGCGCTACTGTCCCGCGGCAGCCGGCTCCGTGACGGTGAGCTCGATGGTCAGCGTCGCGCCGTCCGCTGTGGTCAGCCGCAGGTGGAACGTGCCCGCGTTGCCATCGGTGAAGATCTTCGGCAGCTTCAGGAGGCCGCTGGAGTCCGTCTTGAGGTCCTTGAGGGCACGGACCGTCCTGCCCTCATCGTCCCTGAAGTACGGGCCCTTGTCGTTCACCACCGGCTGGTCCGGGTCGTCGGAGGTGACCATGGTCGCGGTCACCGGCACGCCCGCGGCGGCCTCGCCCTTGTAGGTCGCCTCGACCTCAACCGTCTCCGCGAACTCGCTGGCGGTCTCGGCCTTCAGCGCCTCGTCGCTGGTACGGGCCAGCGCGTCGGCCTGCGGGTCGGGCGCGGGACGGGACGTGACGGTGGCGGCGAAGCCGACGCCGGGCAGACCGCGGCCCACGACCGTGGCCCGTACGGTGAACTGGCCCGCCTTCTCGCCCGCGAGCAGCTTCGGAGCGATGGCAGTGCCATCGCTGCCGGTGAGGACGGTGACGCGGGTCGCCCTGTCGGGGAAGCGCGCCTCCGTCTCGCCGCGGATCTCGTACTGCACGCGCGCTTTGGCGACCGGCTTGCCCGCCGCGTTCTCCGCCCGCACCCGGGGCAGGTCGGCGAACTCGCCTCCGGCCGTGGCGGTCAGCTCCTGCGCGCCGACGCGCTCAAGGGCGGTGACGGATTCGGTGGGTGTGGGCTGGTCCGGCTCACTCGGCTCGCCTGGTTCGCCCGGTTCGCCTGGCCGGGGCGACGGGGTGGGCGTACCGCCCGTCTTCGGGGGCTGCGTGGAGGGGCTCTTGCCGCCTTCCCCGGACGGCGAGCCCGGGGAGCCCTTTCCGGTGCCCTTGCCCCCGCCCTTCGAGCCGTCGCCGTCTCCGCCGGGGCCGGTTCCGGCGGGCAGCACGCCCGTGCCGTCGGGCACCTCGTGCGTGCCCTTCTTGTAGTACTCGAACCACGACAGGACCGTCCGCAGGTACTCCTGCGAGTGGTTGTAGCCGAGGATCGCCCGGTGGAGGTCGGCCTCGACCGACAGATCGCGGCCGCTCGCGCAGAGGTAACGGCCCGCGGCCAGCGCCGCGTCGTAGACGTTGTTGGGGTTCTCGTCGCCGTCGCCGTTGCCGTCGGCGCCCCACTTCGCCCAGGTGGACGGGATGAACTGCATCGGGCCGACGGCGCGGTCGTGCGCGGTGTCGTCGTCGTACGCGCCGTCGTCGGTGTCGCTGATGTTGGCGAAGCCCTTGCCGTTGAGCTGCGGGCCGAGGATCGGCGAGATGGTGGTGCCCTCGGCGTCCACGCGCCCGCCGCGCGCCTGCCCGGACTCGACCTTGCCGATGGCGGCGAGCAGTTCCCAGGGCAGGTGGCAGCCGGGGTGGCTCTGGGCGAGCGCGGCCTCGGCCTTCTTGTACGCATCGAGAACGGTCGCCGGTATGCCCGATTCGGCTGCGCCCGTGCCGTCACCGGGCAGATCTATGGAAGTGCCGGGCTTGTCCGGTGTGTTCAGCGGCGGCAGGTCCGTGTAGTACGGAGAGCCGCCGTCGATGGAGGTGTCGGCGGCGGGCGACGGATCACTCGTCGACTGCCGCTCGGACTTCAGCAGACTGGGTGCCTGGGACGCGGTGAGCGCCGCCATCGCGAGGGCCGCCACGGCTGTCGTGGCCGCTCCCCTCCGCAGCCGCCGGCCGAACTGCGCTGCCATACGTGCGTCCTCCCCTGTACGTGCGGGGGTCCGCCCCCGCCTTGGTCTGCTGCGCCGCGCCCGCCCCGTACTCCCCCGCGCGCGAACGCTGGTGACACTACGGCAACTTCTCGCCCTGAGTCACCGTTCCCTGCCCGGAATTTCACCACTTTGGCGCGGAGTGGGTGCCCAAGGTGGCGAACCCCGCTCACCCGCATACTGGGCGAGACTGCGCAAGGGTGATCAAGACCGATCGAGAACGGGAACGAGGGGGAACGTATGCCGTTCACGCTCAGCCATGCTGCGGCTGTGCTGCCGGGGATACGACGTGACGGTACGGGGCGCGGGCCGCTGGTCGCCTCGGCGCTCGTCGCGGGCTCGTTCGCGCCCGACATGACGTACTTCGCCGACACGGTCCTTCCCGGGGCGATGCTGTACGGGGACTTCACGCACTCGCCCGCCGGTGTGCTCACCGTGGACGCACTCGTGTCGGCGGTGCTGGTGGGGGGCTGGCTGCTGCTGCGCGAACCGCTGGTGGCGCTGTTGCCGCGGGCCTGGCAGGGCCGTGCGTACGCGCTGGCGCGCGGCCGGTCGTGGCGGGGCAGGCCGATCGCGCCGCTGGCCTTCTGGTTCTGGGTGTCGGCCGTGCTCGGGGCGGCGACGCACATCGTGTGGGACGCCTTCACGCACCTGGACCGCTGGGGGATGCGGATCCTGCCGGTGCTGGGCGAGGTGGTGGCGGGCTTTCCGCTCTATCTGTACGCGCAGTACGGCGGTTCCGCGCTCGCGCTGCTGGTGATCGCCGCGTTCCTCGTCGGGGCGGTGCGCGGGCTGCCGGCGGACGCCCCGGCGCCGACGGCCGTACCGGGCCTGACGTCGCGCGAACGGCTGCTCGCGGCGGGGGTGCTGGCGCTGGGCGTCCTCGCGGGCGTCGTGCACCGCTGTGTCCGCTCGTACGCGGCCATCACGGCCATCGCCGAGGACGCCTCGCTGCTCGATTACGTGCCCACGGTGATGTTCGGCGCGGGCGCGGGCCTCGCCCTGAGCCTGCCGCTCTACGCAGCGGCGGTACGGATGCGCCCTGTTGTGGGCATGCGTTCCGCGGGGCGGAACGGATGCCCACAGCCAGACAGGGGCTAGTTGTGCTGACCGGAGAGGTTGGTGACGCGGCTGGCTGGGGTTTGGCCGCTGATTCCGGTGTGGGGTCGGTGGTAGTTGTACCAGTCCAGCCAGTCGGGAAACGCGGCCTGCCGTTCGGCTTCT